>JABMOP010000235.1 GCA_013204125.1 Rhodospirillales bacterium
ACTTTCGCTTTAGCTACTTTCGTTTTTGCCGCTTTTGCTACTTTCGCCTTTGCCGATTTCGCCGGAGCTACTTTCGCCTTTGCTACCGTCGTCGTTGTTTTTTTAGCTTTTGCTGCTTTTGCCATGATAGCTTGTCAATTCTCCGAAATTTTATCCCAAGGGCGGCCTAAGTCCGCTGAAGACTTGCGCGCCGCGTTTAGTCGCGGCGAAGGAATAGCCCTTTAGGAAGTTGCATAATAATGGGGGTAATGGGTATTGCGCCTTACCATTTTTGGCTCAAGTTCGAAGCCAACTTACGAAAAAACCGCTCAAATCAAGAGATTTCCCGGTCATTACAGGCATAATACCATAAAATACGGCAAAAAAACACCCTTAAGCTGATTTTTATCCCAAGGGGCGGCAAAATCCCCAGCCAAAGACCGGGGATCAAGCCAAAATCGGTATTCGTGGAGTTTAGGCGCTGCCGGGTTTGGAGCTTAACATTTCTTTCTTGTCGGGTTTGTCTTTCCATTCCTCGGCATCGGCGGGCGAGTCGCCCTTGACGGTAATATTCGGCCATTCGGCGGCGTATTTCGTATTGATCTCCAACCAATCAGCGATGCCGTCTTCGGTATCCGGAAGGATTGCTTCGGCCGGGCATTCCGGTTCGCATACACCGCAATCGATGCATTCGTCGGGGTTAATGACCAGCATGTTTTCCCCTTCGTAGAAGCAATCGACGGGGCACACTTCGACGCAATCCATGAATTTGCACTTAATACAATTTTCGATTACCACGTACGTCATAACATTCTCCGTTTATTCCCAGAATTTCCGAGTTAGCCTAAAAAGTTAGTTATCTTATTACACCGAGCCATCGTTGATGCCAAGTCTCGCCATCACCCGTTGTTTGGCGAGGCCCCGGTCTCTATCGGACACGTAGATCAATCCGCCGACACGGCGAATAAGGTTGGATTCGAACATATCAATATTTCCATCGGCGACCGCCACTTCCCATAGCATTTCGATCATGCCGATCCGTTCCTCAGGGTTATAGCGATCCTTGATGATGCGGGTGAAGCCATAGAGGTTTCCGGTTTCTTCGACCGCCTGTTCGGCCTCGGCGATCAGGCTCGCGGTCTCAATTTCGCTAAGATCAAACTTTGCGGCCAGGAGGGCTGCGATGCTGCTGCGTTCGCCGTCGTCGAAATCGCCGTCCATGCAGGCCGCTTCGATCAGCAGTGCCGCAGACGCCAGTTCAAGTTCCTCGGTCTTGTCTTCGACAGTTTCCGAAGTCCAGCCGCCGGCGAATAATTTTCCAAACCGATTAATCATAACCTGTGAGGTAGCATAGGGCCGATTGCCATTCAAGCTGTGATGACCGGGTCAGGCAACGGCCTAATCGATGTCTGATTTTCGCCCAAAAAAACGGTCTTTGATCCGCCCCATCAGGCGATCGATGGCACGGCGGTCCGATTTAGTCGGGCGCCCGGCGCCGGGATCGCGCATTGCCGGACCCGGAGCCACCGCCGCTTCTCCGTCCTCGGGTTTCTGCGTCGGTGGTTGCAAATCCTCATAAAGAGCTTGCGCTTCGGCGGCCGGGCCCCGCCGCGTCCCCAGCTCTAATATGGCGAATACACGTATATGGTGGCCAAGGGGGAAGGTCAGAACATCACCGGGCCTGACTATATGGTGCGCTTTGCGGGTGGTCTCGCCGTTCACCCGTATTTTCCCTGATTGGCAAAACTTGGAGGCCAGCGAGCGGCTTTTGAAGATGCGCGCGTGCCACAGCCATTTATCGAGGCGCAGCGAGGTTTGATATTTTTGATCTTTCTTGCCGCCGTTCATGGGTCCAGAACCAGATCTTTCAGCTTGGCGAAGGGCGAATTGGGATCGACCGGGCGGGCCCGGGCCTTGTCGGCTTTGCGCTTTTTTGCTGCCTTCTTTCTATGCGGCGATTTGTGTTGCCGGCGCTGGATGGTTGCCTTATCGCCGTCCCGGCGGAAGCGAAATCCGAGCGCCGTGGCAACGCCTTCGAATTCGCTTATCGTGCAGCCGGCCAGATTTAGAAGTTCCGGGCCTAAATCCTGAGACCCTGATTTGCACATACCCTCCATCGACACCATCAGCCGTTCGGCAATATCCAGACGCAACGCGAGCGGCCCCGCCTTGCGGTAACCGGCGGCGTACAGAAAACCGGGTGGCCATTTAGGGTCATCCCGCACCGAAACGCGGCCTTCGGGCGGCGTATCCGGTATCGGCGCCAAGCCATAATGGATCGCCCAAAGAAGTGCACATAGGCGGGCCGGCTTTGGGCGTATCATGGCATCAAAATATATGTCGCGCTTACCAACCCAAATACCGAGACGTCTTAAACTGGAAAAATCTTCCCTCCCAAGGCCGGCGACAAGCGTTTCCATATTTGACCGGGGAACGGCGCCTAAGCCTTCGGCAAGTTGAAAGACAATACCGCGCAGCTTGCCGCTTAATTGGCCGCGATGGGCGCGCACCAAGGGGCCGAGCAAACGCTCGATCTCTGCCGCCAGCCATCGGTTCAAGCGGTCTTCGACGTGCTGGCGGTCGGCGCCGTCCAGGAGATCGCCGGCGGCCAGGGTGGCGCGCGGGCGGAGCGTATCGGCGCCCGGTACGACGCGGGCGACCATCGCGCCTCGCCAAAAAATCTTACCGTCGCCTTGCCACGTAATGTCCGTATCTGCGGCGGCGTCCAAGGCCTGGATGCGGGCCTTGGTTTCGAATGCGAGCGCCCGATGGGCGGCGGTGGAAACAGCGCGCTCGTTGGTGGTGCCCTCCGCGGCATCGGCGATAAATTTAAACCCCTCCAGCCGCCCGACATAATGCCCCTCGACCATAACTTCGCCGTCATCGGTCAGATGCGCGTATAAATCGCCGCCGCCTTCCAGCCGTCGGACCAAGGTCGCCATGCGTTCATCGACGAAACGCTGGGTCAGGGCATTATGCAACATATCGGAAAGCCGGTTTTCGATATCGCGGGTTCTTTCCTGCCACTCGGCGGCGTTTTCGATCCAATTTTCGTGGTGGGAAATATAGGTCCAGGTACGGATGTCGGCGATACGCTGGACCAGGGCGTCGATGCCACCATCCATGTTGTCGATGTGCGCAACTTGAACGGCCACCCAATCGACAGGCAGGCTGCCTTGGTCGACAAGCAATCCGTATATGCGCGAAATGAGGCCGGTGAAATGGCCGCCGCCAATTTGATTGTAGTCGGGGATCTGGCAGACTTGCCATAAAAGGCCGATCCGGGATCTTGAGCTTGCCTTCGCTCGCACCTGGTCGTCCTCCAACAATTTATCCAAGGTTTCTTCATCGCGGGCTTTCGGTGCGCGGGTGAGGCCCGATTGGGTCGGCTCCAAGGCTAGGCTTTCGGCCAAAGTATCCAGCGATGAAAAATCGAGATTAGGGTTGCGCCAATATATATGCCGCAGTTTTTGAAATTCATGAGCTTCGATGCGCGCGATCAGGGTTGGGTCCAAGGCGCTTGCCTCGCCGGTCAGACCGAACGTCCCGTCGCTCATATGGCGTCCGGCACGCCCGGCGATTTGCGCCAATTCATCGGCGCGGAGATCGCGGTGATGGGTGCCGTCGAACTTACTTAACTTCGCAAATGCCACATGATCGACGTCCAAATTCAGGCCCATGCCGATGGCGTCGGTGGCGACCAGGTAATCGACTTCACCATTTTGAAACAGGGCGACTTGGGCGTTGCGGGTTCTCGGGCTAAGCGCGCCCATCACCACCGCCGCGCCGCCGCGTTCACGGCGGATCAATTCGGCAATGGTATAAACCTCTTGGGCTGAAAAGCCGACGACCACGCTTCTGGGCGGCAGGCGTAGTATCCTTTTTGTCCCGGTAAAGCTAAGCGTCGAAAACCGCGGCCGTGAAATGAATTCGGCCTCCGGCACCAGCCGGCGGATCATCGAACGCATGGTGTCCGATCCCATGAACATGGTTTCTTCGGTTCCGCGTGCGCGCAGCAATCTGTCGGTGAAGACGTGGCCGCGTTCCGGGTCGGCGGCCAATTGAATTTCATCGACGGCGACAAAAGCGAATTGCTGGTCGAGCGGCATCGATTCAACCGTACAGAAAAAATATTTGGCGTAGGGTGAAACAATTTTTTCTTCGCCGGTGATCAGCGCAATCTCGCGGCTGCCTTTGAGGGCGACGGCGCGGTCGTAATTTTCACGGGCCAGCAGGCGCAATGGGAAACCCATCATGCCGCTGCCATGCGCGAGCATGCGCTCCAGCGCCAAATAGGTCTTGCCCGTATTGGTCGGCCCTAAAACAGCGACGGTGCGGGGTTGGGATGATAAATTCTGCATAATATTGAAATTGAGAATAAGGCAACAATGCGCTGAGTGAAAGGATGCGAAGGTGCTACCACCCATGAAACGGGCATGTTATGCATGAGCAAGGGGATAAACCATGCTGCTCAGGAATTTTGTTTCCATTTTGATCGCCGTAATCGTCGTCGTCAGCATTGGCCAATCGATCAAGCGCGGCGATGGCGGCCATTCCGCAGCCGACCGGGGAAGGGACGTTTTCGGCCTTTGCGTCAATTGCCATTCCATGGCGG
>JABMOP010000236.1 GCA_013204125.1 Rhodospirillales bacterium
CGAAGGCGCGGCGAGCGCGGCTTAACGCCGGGCAAAAGCGCCGATGGCGATCGACAGACTTAAATCGGGTCTTTGGGTGCAGGCGCAAATCCGTATTTGCGGCATTAACAACATTCCCATTTATGTGCTTCGCAAGGGCGATGAAGATGCCGGCGCGATAATAATGAAGCTCGACCGTATGGATGGAACCTGCCGCATTTATAATCAAGTGCGCGGCCTCAATGATGAAATTTCCTGGGCCACAGCGGGCGCGGGGGAGCGCATGATGGAAGCAGACGCCAACGCCTATCTCGAGCGCCAGAAGAGTTTCGATCCCGACATCTGGATTATCGAAATCGAAGACGCCGATGACCGCTACCAATTGGACGGCCAGGTTCTCTAAGTATCACCAATTCGTGCGCCGCGTCGTATTGACCGCAAAGCCTATTTGACCGATGGTTTTAGCTCGATGACGTGAGGGAGATCGGTAATGGGTGTACGGAAACTTGGGCTAAGCATTATTGCTTTGATTGGCGCGCTCATCATGACGTTGGGCGCTGCCGCGGCGCAGCAAATATCCCCGAAGCAAGTGAAATTCCCCTGCGGCGCCGGCATTGCGCAAATGAATGGGGCCGGGCCGTTTGCGAGGCTCATGCCCGCATCATTTAGCCTGGCCGAAGTCCCGATTGGCAATCTCAGCATTCAATTTATCGGCCACGCCTCCTTTTTGGTCAGCTCGCCCCAAGGGGTGAAAGTCATCACCGATTACAACGACAATTACCGCGCCGATGTGCTGCCCGATATCGCTACCATGAATATTCAGCGCGGCAATCATTCCACCTATGAAATCGACCCCGCCATAAAATTTGTACTGCGCGGCTGGGATACCGGCAGCGGCCTTCAACGCCACGATGTCCGGGTTAAAGACGTGCGCGTCTATAACCTGCCGACAAATATTCTTAACTCGGGCGCTGGGCTTTCCAATTTTTCTTCGATGTTCATTATTCAATCTGCGGGGCTCTGCGTTGCTCATATGGGGCATTTGGCGCATATGCTGAATAAGGAACAATTCCACCGCATCGGGCGCATTGATGTGCTTTTGGTTCCGGTCGATGGCCGCGTGACGCAAAGCATGGATGAATTGGTGCACAATATTCGCGGCATTAACCCGCGCATTGTGGTGCCCATGCATTTCAACGTATTTGAAACTCTCGATGAATTTTTAAGCCAGGCGGCCGGCCTGTTTCCGATCAAGAAAATCGAAAAGGATAGCCTATTGGTAAACCGCTCAACATTGCCACAGAATACAGAAATTTGGCTGATGCGGCCTAGGTTATGAGCTCATAAAATGCCGCCGGGCTCGTCGATCGCCTGTTCCAGAAGATAATCGGTAATGTAGTCATAGGCCTCGTCCACCGTATCGGTCATCTTCATGAGATCCAAATCTTCAGCGCTGACCGTGCCGTAATCGACCAGGGCGTCAAAATTGATCACGTCCCGCCAATAATCAGAGCCATAGAGCACGATTTTGATCGGCTTGGAGAGCTTGCCGGTCTGATCAAGGTTTAGAACTTCGAACAATTCATCCAAGGTGCCAAACCCGCCCGGAAAGACGATGATCGCTTTCGCCATATAAACGAACCAGAACTTGCGCATGAAGAAATAATGAAATTCAAAGCCCAGATGGTGAGTGATATAAGGGTTCTCGTGCTGCTCGTGTGGGAGCGAAATATTGAGCCCGATATTGAGACCCTTTGCTTCCGAAGCGCCGCGGTTGGCGGCTTCCATAATGCCCGGCCCGCCGCCGGTACAAACGACGAAGCGGCGGGTATCTCCGCCGTTTAAATCCTTCGACCAATTAGTGAGCCGATTGGCGAGAGACCGCGAGGCCTCGTAATAGCGCGACATCAATAAGTCTTTTTCCGCTTTTTTGATACCCCTCCCCGCTTGCCGCGCAGCTTTGAGGGCACTTTGAGCGCTCCGCCGCGATTGAATGCGGGCCGATCCGAAAAAGACGATCGTATCTTTGACGCCGAAATGTTCGAAACGCGATTCCGGTTCCATATATTCTGATTGAATACGCAATGCCCGCGCATCGCGCGATTTTAAGAAATCCTCATTCTCATAGGCTTTTTCGGGCCGATAACGGGATTTGGGGTTGGCCATTGAATGATCCTCATGAGACAGATTGATATTAAACGAACATTACTAAACGAATATTATTGGACGCGCCATGACACCTTTATTTTGCGTGACACCTTAATTTTGCACGATACTTTTATTTTGATTGTCATGGGGCGGTAGGAAGTCCGGGGGCGCTCAGTGTCAGTTATCTTGGTCTCTTGACGATTATCATATCCACCCTACACCAAAGTTAGATAAGCTCGAAGTCCAATGATTCACGCAACGAACCCAGCCCTGGGTTCGGCGCCCTATAGGATATTTGAACGAGGAACTTTGTCATGAATTGGAGAACGGACCCGGCAACAAAGGAAGAATTAAACAAGGAGCTAATCTGGAGTGCCAAATACAGTGTCGGCGATGTCACCCTGGATCAAGATCATATGATGGTTTTCAACGCCATTGATCGCTTCAAGAAAGCCATCAGGCTGAATTTTGAAGTTGATTTCGTCGAGACGCTGTTTGACCAGTTGCGCGAACACGCTGACGAACATTTTGCTCAAGAAGAAGGCTATATGGAAAAAATTGGATTTCCTGAACTGGAATCGCACCGGGCCGAACACGAAAAAATGAAATCTGAATTGAACACCCTGCATGAGCGATTTTCCGTAGAAAAGGAGGATACCGTCCGCGAACTGCTGTCCTTCCTCAACAATTGGTGGCTGCGCCACATCACCGAGGACGATGCGGCGTACAAGGATTTCGCAAAATAGCCATCAAGCAACCCAGGGGTTTGTTCGGCCGAGGGTTCCTTCGAACGCGGGGATCACTTCCTTTCCGAACAAGCGAATTGAATTATTGACCATGTCCGACGGCATTTTACCAATGTCGTGGTTGGTGCAGAAAATGTCGTAGCCGATCCTGGCTTGGCCTTCTTGCAATTTCTTAATCACCGTTTCCGGGCTGCCGACGATGGCGAGCCCGGTTTCCAGATTATATTCGTAGCTCTCGCGGGCCTTGGTCATCACCTCGCCGCGGCGTTTATCATCGAAGCGTTCTGAATCTTTCCCCATACCGCGGGCGTGGCTGCCCCAGCCGATGCGCGTGTCGCCGACGGGGCCGCCGCCGACCGGAACGGCGCCGCCTTCGCGGCTGGCAAGAAATTGGCGGGCTTGTTCGTGGGCTTTCTCGTCGGTTTCAGCGACATGAACCTGGCGCATCAGGAAGACCCGCGGCATCGGCCCATCATGGCCGGCTTCTTTCCATTTTTTCCGGTAGAGATCAAATTTTTCGGCAACCACGTCGTCGGTGTCGAGGTTCTGCGCCACGTGGTAATTATTCTTGGCGGCAAATTCGAGCGCCGGGTCCGAATGAACGGCAGCCCAGATCGGCGGATAGGGTTTTTGATAGGGCTTGGGCTTGGGCAGCGCTTCGTCAAAGGTGAAATATTTGCCCTTATAGGTGACTTCATCTTCGGTCCAGGCGCGTTTCACCAATTCCAGAACTTCTTCCGATAGGGCCGCGCGTTCATAGAAATTTTGACCCCAGCGGATAAATTCATGTTCGTGGACACCGATGCCGGTGCCGAATTCGACCCGGCCACGCGACAGATGGTCGAGCATCGCCACTTCTTGGGCCAGACGCATGGGATGATAGAACGGCAACTGCCACATCATAGCGCCGATGCGCATTTTGCTGGTGGCGCGGGCAACGGCGGTCAGGAACACGGTGGGCGCGGTGATGCGTCCGATCAACGGTGAATTTTGATGCTCGATTACAAAATAGGAATGCCAGCCTAGATCTTCCAATTCGGCCGCCTGGGCGATATGGGCATCGTAAATATCGGCCATTTCGCCAGCCTGATCGGCATAGCCGCCGACGGCGCTCCAAAATGCGAAATCCAATGTTGTCATGATTGAAATCCCTCCCATACGGCCCCTTTTCGGGGCATTCAATTGACGCCCCTTATGCTATTGTCCTTTGCCGTATATTGCAAAGCGGGAAACTTATCTGGATTGAAACGCGTCGATGTCTGCCGGCAAGGTCACCCTTGTCGGTGCGTTGTCGATCGGCCATGATCAAAATATCCAAAGGAGAGTGGCCATAAACGCCTCTGGTAAATTCTTGGCTGCCCTATTGGCAGCAGTCTTCGCGTTCTCGCCGCCGAGCGCCGGCGCCGCAGAGTGCGAGGCTTTTCCCACCGTTCGTTGGTGGGGCGCCATCACCCATGATTCAATCACAAAATACGTGGACAGGCGCTATAATGGGGATTTTGCCCCCTATATCGATATGTGGGAGAAACAGCTGAATCGGCTCCGCGTTCTACACGAGCGCGGCAAGGTAGCCATCGTCAAAGGTGTATCTACAGACAGAGAAGGGAATTCAAAAAAATATTCTGTACGCATGCGCGACGAACAGTTGGTCCTCTACATCACTAACGTGGAAAAACGTCTTAAAATTCTGAATTGTCTGGCGCTCGATAATCCGGCAGGCGTTCGCCCGGCAAAACTCGCTCAAATTCCGGTATTTTCGGATGCCCAAATGGTAGCAGCGGGATTGAAAGCGGCTAAAACGGCGGGATGTTTTCGTTGCCACGGCGAAAAGCCTATTAAAAAATTCAACCATATCCCGAACCTTGCGGGCCAGAACGTGCTGTATCTGGTGCGCCAGCTGATCGTCTTTCGGGCCGAATATGCAGACGGGTTGACGGCAGGTCCGTCAACGCGTCAATCCGCAATCATGCGGCATCAGCCACACCGGTTGAGCGACGATGATTTGTGGTCCATCGCCGCATATTTTTCCAAGCTTGGATTTTGCTCACAAGAAGGACGCCGATACGCCGGCACGCTGGAGCCTAAACTGGCGCATGAATGCATCAGCTGCCACGGCGCCGAGGGCACCAGTGTTTTTCCCGAAGTGCCGAACCTTGCAGCCCAGAGCTACGAATACCTGCTGCGCCAGTTGCGCGCCTTCCGCGCTTCAATCGACCGGATGCAACGCGACTACGATCTTAACGATTCGCGTTACCATTATTTCATGTCCAGGGTCTTGCAAAAATTTACTGATTTCGACCTCTCCCAAATCGCCGAATATTATGCCAGCCTTACCTGTCCATCCAAATAATCGGCACCTTAACGTACCAGATTGACCTCCCGGTCCCCATGGCCCAAACTCAGCTCCAAGAAATA
>JABMOP010000237.1 GCA_013204125.1 Rhodospirillales bacterium
GGATGTTGGTGGGGCGGTTTGCCATCGCTATGGTGAGGGCATGCGAACACTGCATCCAAATGGGCATTCGCCGCGCTCAATTCGGTAACCAGTTTTTCCTGCACCTCGGCGAATTGATGCCAGCCGAAATATCCGCGCCCAATTCCGGCTTGATTGGTGATGAGGACAGTGGTGACGCCGCGCTCATTGGCGCGTGCGATTGTTTCGGTAGCGCCGGGGATCAGGGCCAAGTCTTCGGGGCGTTGCAAGTAGTTAATTTCTTCTACTATGGCGCCATCGCGGTCCAAGAATAAAGCCGGCTTGCCGGCTGTTTTGCCGCTGGACGCGAAGCACTGCGACCAAAGGTCGCTATCATCAACGTAAGTCTCGAAATTCATATCGTTCATGGCGCGGGCGCGTTTGTTATTTGGCAATGATTTCTTTCTGACACCGGCACCGCAGCTTGACAAGCGTTCCGGCTATCGTTGTTTTAGCGAAGATCGATGCCGCTCGGACAATAACCAATTAAGCAGACGGATTTCAGGCCGGATTTGAATTTGCCTCTGGCTGAGGATAAGTTAGTCACACCCGCCAATTGCAATAGAAAAATTCACCTACATGAAAGTCTCCTTATTAGTAATGACCCTCAACGAGATCGAGGGAATGAAATCCATCATGCCGCGCATTGACCGTAGTTGGGTTGATCAAATTTTGGTTGTCGACGGTGGCTCCGTCGACGGTACGGTTGACTGGGCTCGAAAACAAAATTACGAAGTTGTCGAACAGACACGAAAGGGATTGCGCTGGGGTTATAACGAGGCTTTGCCCCATATTCGTGGAGACTACGTTATTACCTTCAGTCCCGATGGCAATTCCATACCCGATTTACTTCCCCAACTTACCGCGAAGATGGCCGAAGGGTATGATATGGTGATTGTGTCCCGTTATTTGGATAATGCAATAAGTGATGACGATGATTTGGTAACTGCGTTCGGTAATTGGCTGTTCACCAAAACCATCAATCTCCTGCATGGTGGTTGTTACACAGACGCCATGGTAATGTACCGCGGATACAGGACGAAGCTGTTCGAGGAGCTCGAATTGACGGGCGATCAGGGCTTTTCCACTCCTGAAAAATTGTTTTGTACCAACATCGGCACCGAGCCGCTCTTGTCGGTTCGTGCCGCAAAAAGAAATCTCAAGATTGGCGAAATCCCAGGCGACGAGCCGGCAAGAATTGGCGGAAGCAGGAAGCTGCAAGTCATCCGTTGGGGCAGTGCTTACATGTTCCAGGTGGTCCGGGAATTATTTTTCTGGAGATAATCATGTGATGATATTTGGCGCATCAGTATCTCGGCATGTTTACATATTCGGCCTTGCAGTTTTGGCAATTTGCCTGCTCCGGTTCGTTTTCTTTTATTTTAATTTTGTTCAATTTCCGGACATGGTGTTTGACCCCGATTCTTGGGATTACACAGTGCCGGCAAATTATTTATTGGAATTTGGTGAGTTTAGAGAAAACGAAATTGCTTTTACCTGGCGGCGAACACCCGGCTATCCGATGTTCCTTGCAATCAATTATTTTCTTTTCGGCGCGGGCAACCATCTTTCATCGGTTGTTATCCAGAACTTTGTTTTCGTGGGAAGCGTTTTCATTGTTGGGTATCTGGCGAAAAAACTCGGCGGTTGGCTCGCCGCATATATCGCCGCAGGATTGTACCTGCTGGATTTCACCAGCTTCTACTATACAAATGTTCTGCTTACAGAAACGCTGTTTACTTTCTTGGTATTGCTTGTGGTTTTGTTGCTGTCGAAAGCATTTGATGGGAAGGTACCTCGGTACGGCATGCTGATGTCTGCGGGATTTGTATTGACGGTGGCAACCTATATCCGGCCCGCAAGCCTCTATTATTTTCTAGTGGCCGCATTCTTCGCTGGTGCTCTGACATTTTATAAGACGCAGAAATGGCGCCCAATTTTTCTTTCCATTGGGTTGGTCATTTTACCGTGGATCGTATTGGGCGGCAGTTGGTACATGCGTAACCTTGATAAGTTTGACCAGTTCAAATTTACCACTCAACAGGTTGATATATTGGATTTGCGAAGCAGCAATATGATTGCGGATATTGAAGGCCGGGTCCTTGGTGATGTGCGGGCCTATTATCCGAAGTACCTGGATGGCGACGCTAACCTAATATCGACCCATGTTAGATTTTATTTCAATGAATTCGGCGTCTACGTTAAGCTTAGTCTTTTTTCAGCCGCGCGTACCTTGTTGAATCCTGGGCAATGGCATTTGGAAAAATATTTTCAAAATTATCACAAGGACAGGCGAGCGCTCCAAAATCTAATTCTCAATGGAGAGTTCGGAGCGCTCTTCGCAGAGTTAATGTCGCGCGATTGGTGGATGAACGTGCTTCTTTTATTTCTGCTCGGCCACACGGCGGTGCTTTTGGGCGGATGTTTTCTAACGCCAATAGTGCGCCCGGCATTCACTGAGGCCCAGTGGCCGGTCGCTTTGTTCGCAATGGGGAATATTGCCTATTTTCTATTCCTGGTGATGGTCTGGGACGGTCAGGTGCGTTTCAGAGTCCCGTTTACACCCTATCTGGCCGTGTTTTCAGGAGTTGGTTACACCTGCGCTTGGCGTTTATTGTGGAATCGATTTAAACAGTGAATTGTAACGGCCTTGATCGGTCACTAAA
>JABMOP010000238.1 GCA_013204125.1 Rhodospirillales bacterium
CGGCTGGGGCGCTCGGCCGCCGCCGCCGCCGCCTGTCGCGGGGCGCTGGAAATCGATCCAAAAATGGCCGAAGCCTGGACTAATTTGGGCAATGCCCTTCAATCGCTGGGGCAGATGGAGGACGCGGAAAAGGCGCAAAGAGAAGCAATTCGCTTAAATCCGGACTATGCCACCGCCCAATACAATCTTGGAAACTTGCTAAGTGATCTTTGGCGCGCTGCGGAAGCCTGCGAATGTTTCCGCCGCGCCCTCGACCTTGATCCCGATGATGCATCGGCCAGGGGCAACCATCTCATGAACCTTCTCTATGATGAAGCCATCGATGAAGCGCAATTGTTTGAAGAACATACGCGATGGGCGCCTGCCGTATCCAGTCGCAGGAAAAGGAATTATGCGATCCATCCCGATCCTGACCGGCGCCTTCGCATCGGCTATGTATCGCCGGATTTTCGCACCCATTCCTGCGCCTATTTCTTGGAGCCGTTATTCGCCAATCACAACGACGAATCGGTCGAAACATTCGCTTATTCCGGCGTTCAGCGGCCCGACGGCGTTACCGCCAGATTGCGAACGCTGGTTCACAATTGGCGTGATATTCATGATTTGGATGATGGCGCCGCCGCCGAAACAGTGATCGGCGATAAAATTGATATTTTGGTCGATCTTGCCGGATACAGCCGGGGCGGGCGGCCCGGACTGTTTCAATCCCGCCCGGCGCCGGTTCAAGTGACATGGCTGGGGTATCCGGCCACCACCGGGATCGCGGCTATCGATTACCGACTAAGCGACGCCATTGCCGATCCTGAAGGCGATGCCGATGCGCACCATGTGGAAAAATTGGTACGTCTGGCCGGCGGATTTCATTGTTATCAGCCGCCCAGCTCAGCGCCTGAAATTAAACCGCCGCCGGCCTTAAATAACGGGTTTATTACATTCGCGTCGTTCAACAATATTTCAAAAATTTCACCGGACGTGGTCGCCGCCTGGGCACGGTTGTTGAGTTCTGCCCCGGACTCCCGGCTCATGTTGAAAGGAAAGGGTTTCGATTATCCCCAGCTTGGCGAGCGCATGATGGCGGCGTTTGAGGCCCAAGGGATTGCCCGCGAACGGCTGGAACTCCTGCCCTGGATTGCCAGGAGCGATAATCCCATTTCGCTCTATGAACGCGTCGACATTGCGCTCGATACCTTCCCTTATAATGGAACGACGACGACCTTAGAGGCGCTTTGGATGGGTGTGCCGGTGATCACCCTAGCCGGCCGGCGTCACGCTGCCAGGGTTGGGGCGAGCCTGCTGACCCATGCGGGCTGGCCCGAACTTGTTGCAAGCGATGTTGGCGGATATGTCGAATGCGCAGCTGCTCTGGCCCGTGCACCGAATCGTTTGGCCGATTTTCGTTCCACGGCGCGGGCGCAATTGAAAGCCTCGCCGCTTATGGACGCACCCGGATTTGCGCTGAAGATTGAGGCGATGTATGGCGATATATGGCGCTATTGGTGCGCCGCGCAATAGACTGTGCGGCGCATCCATTGCGCGAAAACGAAGAGTGATTGTGGCTGTCCCTGATTGATCAAAATTGTTTGTAAAAGGGATATTAGCTGCTAATAAACGACCAAATAATCAAACCTTGGCGGCGGTGCGTTGACAGCAACACTAAGTCAGTTTTCACAAAACTCGGATATTACCCGAGCCAGAATTTTGGTGCTCGATAATTCGTGGCAGCACCGTGATCTGGCGGTTGAGGCCCTTGGCCAATTGGGCGTCGAGAACATCCTCCCTTGCTCGACGCCAGGCGAAGCGCTGCAGAAAATGTCCAAATTCAAGCCCGATTTGATTTTCATGGAAATCAATCTTCAACGCTCTGCTGGACTAAATTTCCTGCGCCGGGTGCGCGCCGGACAATCCCATGCCGATGTTGATGTGCCGGTAATTCTGACTAGCCTGTCCGTAGAACGTGTCATGATGACCAAGGCCGCCGAAGCCGGTTTTGAGAATTTTGTGCGCAAACCATTCAATATTGAAACCGTGCAACAACGGGTCAGCGGCACCCTGGATAATCCCGACAGGGTCGTATTGGCCAGCGACTATTTTGGTCCCAATCGCCGTGAGGATGGCCGAACGAGTGAATATTCAGGGAAAGATCGCCGCCAAACGGTAATGAAGGTTTCGGTTTCCTATGAAGCTTCGCCTGAAACCGCGAAGCGGTCCTCGCGCAATGAGGCCGCCTCTGCAGACAGCACTGCCAGCAATCAGAACCAGCAAACCGAACCGGCCCAGGAAGAAAATATAAAACCCGCCGCGTCGCTTCGCCGTGAGGCACCGCCGCCGCCAGTAAAACTTGTGGCCATTGAGCCTCCCCTAAAAGAAATTCCCGCTAATGAAGCGCCGGTAAAACCCGCTGCCCGCCCGCCGGTTAAAGCTCGGCCGGAAGTTCCGGCTATGTCGGCCGAAGAGAAAGCGAAACAAAAAATAAAAGATGAAATGGCCGATCACGCGCTTTGGCTTACAAGCAAGGGCGCCAAAGGGCAAAAAGCGAATTTCAGGGGCGCCGATCTTTCTGGGATGGATTTATCGGGCGCCGAATTGGCAAGCGCCGGGCTGCGCGACGCTATCTACAAGATTGCGACCTGACGGGCGCAAATCTGTTCGATGCTGATTTACGCGGCGCCGCCTTGGGCGCTGCGCTTCTAAATAAAACCAATCTTCACAACGCGAAAATGCGCCACGCCAATTTGCGCAACGCCAAATTGAACGACGCCGAATTACGCGGCGCCGATTTGTCGGGTGCCGATTTGTCCTTAACGGTGATGACCGGCGCTGATCTGGACCATGCAAATTTCATGGGCGCAAATCTTGCCGGCGCTGATCTGGCGGGCACAAACTTAACGCAGAAACAGATCGAACGGGCGCTCGGCGACAAAGCAACCAAGTTGCCGCCGGGTCTTCGGCTCCCGGTTCCCGATGAAGGCGCTTCTTAGGCTTGGTTTTTCTTCGATTCGTAGAAATTAACCATCTTGATCACATCGCCCGGGTCCAGCCGCGCAAGCGGGCCTGAACTGTAAGATGCGAAAATGACCTTGCCCTGGTCATCAAGAATAAATTCCGACGGTTGTACGAAGTTCCGATTATCATCCCACCAAGATCCGATTGTATCGGTTTGATCACGGCTAATACTATGCGCCACCGGAAAAGACACTTCGCTCGCAATTTCACCCGATTTTTCTTCGTCATCTACGCTGATGGCGATAATTCTGACACCGGGTCCGGTATCAGCCAATGCTTCTCTGTTCTTTTCAAAGTCGGCTAACTGCCGACGACAGTAAGGTCACCAGTGGCCGCGATAAAAAAGAACAATATTATATCCGCCGTCCAAATCACCCGGCAGGTTCATCGATCCTCCGCCGACTAAATCTACGGTCATTGGTGGAAAGCTATCGCCGGTATTCAGTTTTTCAGCCATCAATCGGTTCCAAATTACATGTTAAGTAGCCATGCCTTAGCTCCCTAAGGCTAACGGTAGTCAACCAGATCAAATCTAGTATTACAACATAGACCCCAATCACGGTTTCGAGATGTGGCAATTGAATCGAGTTGGTATTTTGAAACAATTGGATTATCTTTAGAGTAAGTCAGAATATGATAACCAGGCTTGGCCTCGGTTCAATGACGGAGCGGCGCGTGGCTGAAATTAGACAATCGCCTGAAAAAATCACGGCATCCGAGATGCGC
>JABMOP010000239.1 GCA_013204125.1 Rhodospirillales bacterium
CGCCCGCATGATCGCGCCCGACAATAAGGTGCGAGCAGCCAAAATTCTGGCGGAACAATGCATGCAGTAAAGCTTCGCGCGGGCCGCCATAGCGCATTTCGATGGGGTAGCCCGCTTGGATAACCGTGCCCGGCACGAAATAATTCTCAACCAACGCATCGATTGCCCTAACCCGCGTTTCGGCAGGAATATCACCGGGTTTTAACGCGCCCAGCACTTGGTGGATCAATACGCCGTCGCATATTTCAACGGCGATCTTAGCCAGATATTCATGGCTGCGATGCATCGGGTTGCGGGTTTGGAACGCAGCAACCGTGGACCAGCCTTTTTCTTCGAACAAGGCGCGGGTTTCGGCCGGGCGGAAATACAGCCCTTTATAGGTTTCGGGATAATGGTCTTCGTCCAGCACCATCACCGGACCGGCCAGATTAACCGCGCCCTGGGCGATGACTTTCTGCACACCGGGATGGGCTTCGTCGGCGGTGCGGTAGACGTGATGACATTCGAAATCCTTGTCGATGGAATATTTTTCTTCGACGATCATAACGCCAAAAACTTTGCCATCGGCGCCCACCAAGGCCACGTCTTCGCCTTCGGAAATACTGTCGGCCAGATCCTGGTCGGCGGACATCGTGATCGGGATTGGCCAAAACAAACCATCGGCCATTTTCATTTCGCCGCACACCCGTTTCCAATCGGCGGCGCCCATAAAGCCGTCCAGCGGCGTATAGGCGCCCATGCCGAACATCAGCAGATCGGACAGCTCCCGGCTCGACATCGGAACCTTGGTCAGATTTTCGGCGCGCTTCAGCTCATCCTTCCGTTCATATTCGGGGATCAAAAGGGGCTTTAACGTGGTACTACCATGGGGGTCAACGAGCTTTGACATGGTCTTCCTTTCCTCAAAACCTGATGTTTGAATAATGAGTTATGCCTCGTACCGGCAGAGTCTCCAAGGCAAGAATTCCGTCCCACCCCAAAAACCGGGACGCAATCCGTTCCGATAACCTGGAAGCGCCGGCCAAGATATAGCGCCCACTTGACCACCGCCACCGATACGCCATCATTGCGGTCATGAATTCCACTGAAACCTGTTTCGTCTATGTATTGGGGAGCGCCGGCCGCACCTATGTCGGCTGGACCCTCGATTTAGGGCGAAGGTTGGACCAGCACAATTCAGGCACCGGCGCGCGCTCAACCAGGGGACGGAGCTGGGTGCTTTTATACGCCGAAAAATACAGCGCCCGCGCAGACGCCATGAGCCGCGAATGGCACCTCAAACGAGATCGGAAATTGAGGAAGGAATTGCTTGCCTGCTTGGCATAACCTCTGCGGACAATCAGATCCTAAAATCCAGCCTGTTCACCAATTTCTGCTTCATGGCCCGGCAGGCATTTTCGATTTCCCTGATCAGGCGTTGGGCCGAACCCGAAATCGGTCGGTCGCTACGGTATTGGATACCAAAGGGGATGCTGTTTTCAAATCCTTCTGGATCAATGGTTCTGATCAGCCCGGCGCTTTCTTCGACGCTCTCAAAATTGGTCGGCAGGACACCAATGAAATCACTCTGCATGACCAGAGATTTTAGATAAGGCGTCGTCTGGCATTCGACGGCGATCTGCGGCAAGGCGAGACCGGCATTGGCATAACAAGTGTTGATATATAGCCTTTGGTCGGCTTCCGGGCGCGGCAACACCCATTGGTAATCCAGTAATTTTTTGAATAATTCGCCTTTCGCGCGGAAAACCGGATGGGCTTTGCGGACTATAAGCGACGGGCGGTCGTAAAAGAGCAGGGATTGGGTAACGCGTTGGTCGGCATCCACCGGGTCCAAAATGCAGAATATGAAATCGAACTTACCGGCAAGCAGAGACGGCAGAATTTCGTCGCGTGCCTTTTGGATGACCTTAACGCGCGTCTGCTCATTGGTTTTCAGGAAACTGACCGTCGCTTCGGGCAGCACAAAATTCGCCTGGCTGGGTAAGGCGCCGACGGTCACCAAGCTTTCGGTTTCGCCCCGCATTTCGGTGATTTCAACTTCCGCCCGTTCGGTTTCGGCGAGGATGGATTTGGCCCGGCTGTAAAAATTGATGCCGTAGTTGGTCGGCGTTATGCCTTTGGTACCGCGCTCGAACAGGGTTACCTTCAAATGTTCTTCAAGTAAGCGGATGCTGCGCGTCAATCCGGGCTGCGAAATATTGAGACTGCGCGCCCCCCGGCCCATGCCGCCTTCTTCCACGGCGGCGGCGAAATGACGCAAATAGCGCAATTCAATTGTCATAACATTTCCTTATGGCTAATAAGCAAACAATACTAGATGCCCTAGCCCACGAAAGCTATACTCCTTATGACTTATGAAAATTAAGACCGAGTTCGGAATTAATGGATGCATTCGGAATTAATGGATGCAAAAGGGAGGCTTAGTTAATGAGAAAACCAAACAAATCGTTATGGATATCGGCGGCTTCGGCGGCGGCGGTCGGCTTGTTCGGTTTGGCACCGGCCAATGCCGGATTTTACGACGGCAAGACGGTTACGGTGATCATCAACGCCGGCGCCGGCGGCGGCCAAACCCGTTCGGGCCAGGCGTTCATGTCCTTTATGCAGAAGCATCTCGGCAAGGGCACCAACATGGTTATCAAAAATCTGCCCGGTGCCGGCGGCATCCGAGGCATGAATTTTATGACCGAGAAGGCCAAACCCGACGGTATGACCATCATGTGGGGTTCTGGCAACCATATGGGGCCGCTGCTGAAAATGCCGGGCACCAGATACGAAATTTCGGATTTCAAGATCATCGGCGCCGGTGAGAGCAGCTTCGTCAGCATCATGCGCACCGATACCAAACCGGGGATCAAGAAACCGGGCGACATCATGAATGTTCAGGGATTGATTGTCGGTGGCCGGGCGCCCAACAGCGCCTTGGATATTTTTGCCCGCATGCCGCTGGAAATTCTCGGTATCAAATACCGCTACGTCCCCGGCTATAAAGCCCAGCCTAAATTGAAGGCGGCTTTGCTGGCCAAAGAAATCAATTACCTGACGACCGGGCACCAAGGCTACCGGGCCTTTTATGAGAATACCAACCTGAAAGACGGCTCCGGTATTGCCCTTTATTACCATTCGGCGCTGGACAGAAACGGAAAACCCAAACGCCTGCCTTATTATCCAGACAGCCTGCCGCATTTCCTGGACCTATATAAGGCAGTCAAGGGCGGAACCCCGTCGGGTCCGGCGTGGGAAGCCTATAAATGGGTCAGCACCTATGTGACGCGGCCGCAGCTCACGTTGGCGCCGCCGAAAACACCGGCAGCATTGGTGTCCGAGCTCAGGCGCGCCTATGGCGAGACGGTTAAAGATCCCGCCTTCAAGGCTGCCTATAAAAAGCAATTCACGGATTTCCCCAACTATATCGTGGGCAAGGACGCCGAATGGCTGATAAATACCTACCGGAACATTTCACCGGCCGGCATTGAAGGCTTGAAGCGGTTGGTGGCGAAGAAAAAGAAAAAGAAATAGCGCGCGCCCTGTTGCTGCTCGTGGGCGTAAACCCGCCAGCCGGTGGCCGTAATATTTTATAAAACACCGAGTGAGGCCTGGATCATTAATTGATTTAATTTCCGATCCGGGTCTTCTCAATTTTGTGGTCGCCGGCCAGCATGTCTCGGCAGGGGAAAATTCAGGCTGAAGCTATGTTTGATGCATTGATTTCTGGTTTCCTAATGGTCTTCCAGTGGCCGGCCATTGGATTTCTAGGGCTCGGCGTATTGATCGGTATCTGGCTGGGCGCCGTACCGGGTCTCGGCGGCGTCATCGGTTTGGTCATGCTGTTGCCGTTCACCATCGGTATGGAACCGGTGCCGGCATTCGCGCTTCTTTTGGGTATGTTTGCCGTGACCACGACCAGCGACACAATCGCTTCGGTCTTGCTCGGGATACCGGGAACTGCCGCCTCGCAGGCCACCATCCTCGACGGCTATCCCTTGGCCCAGAAAGGCCAGGCGGCACGGGCCTTTGGCGCGGCGTTTACGGTTTCTGCCTTCGGTGGTGTCTTCGGTGCCCTTATGCTAGCGATTTCGCTGCCCTTGATCCTACCGCTCATAACGACATTCGCGTCGCCTGAACTCTTCATGTTGGGCGTTCTTGGGCTCGCCATGGTCGCCTCGTTAAGCGGCGGCTCGGTGCTCAAGGGTCTGGCTGTTGCCTGCCTCGGCGTGTTGATGTCGACAGTTGGGTATGCCCCGACCTTGGCGATCCCCCGGTTTTATTTTGGCGCCGATTATCTGATCGACAATCTGCCGCTGATCCCCGTTGTGCTCGGCCTGTTCGCCATTCCCGAAGTCATGGAACTGGCCATACGCAACGTATCCATTTCGCGGGTACCCAAGGATCAAACCGAAGGCGGCGGCCTGATGGAAGGCGTCAAGGATGCCTTCAGACATTGGTGGCTGGCGACAAGATGCGCAATCATCGGCACCTATGTGGGCATGCTACCGGGCCTCGGCGCGGCGGTTGTCGATTGGGTCGCCTACGGCCATGCCGTCCAAAGCGCCAAGGATAAAAGCCAGTTCGGGCGGGGTGACATCAGAGGCGTCATTGCACCGGAAGCCGCCAACAATGCAACGCGCGGCGGCTCTTTAGTGCCGACGCTGGCCTTTGGCATACCGGGCAGTCTCGGCACCGCAATCTTGCTCGGTGCCTTGCTGCAGCAGGGGTTAAGGCCTGGCCCCGACATGCTGACAACGGAATTGCCGCTCACCTTCTCCATGGTCTGGATGATCGCGATTGCCAATATTGCCGTATCCATCCTTCTCATGTTTTGGAGCCGGCAGGTCGCCAAGGTCGCGTTTCTGCCCGGCCATTTGATCGTTCCCGGGGTCATTCTATTTGTTTTCATGGGCGCGTGGCTCGGCGGCGCGTCGTTCGGCGACTGGATCAGTTGCCTGGTAATGGGTATCGTCGGCTTCATCATGAAACGCGGCGGCTGGCCGCGGCCTCCGTTGATCCTGGCGCTAATTCTCGGCCGCCTAATGGAAAATTCGTTTCAGATCGCCACGCGCGCCCATGACGGCATAGGCTGGGTCACGCGGCCAGTCGTGTTGATTATATTCGCGCTCATCCTCGTCACCATTGTCCTCTCGGTGCGCGGCATTACGCGCAACAAACAAGCCGACCTAGGCACCGAAATTGCCAGCGAAGGATCAGAGAAAAATCCGATCATATCGGTGTTTTTTTCGGTGGCAATGCTCGCGGTTTTTGCCGGCTCTTCAATCCAATCCATCGAATGGCCTGGCGAGGTTCGGGATTTCCCGCTGTTCGCCGCCATCCCCGGCATGGCCCTCGTTCTCTTTGCATTAATCATCGATGCCCGGGGCGCCGCCGGCGCCGTCAGCCAGCATGGTGGCCTCGGGGGCGCCTTTAGGCAGGCCGCCGACCAGGCAGTCCTATCCGGCGCGGCGGTCTTTTTCGGCTACCTCATCATTATGCTGCTGGGGATGCTTTTGATCGGCCAAAAAATCGTGCTGCCGTTGTTCATATTCGTCTATCTGATGCGCTGGGGCGGCTATGGCTGGCGAGTAGCGTTCGGCTACGCGGCCGGCGGTTGGGTCTTGCTGGTCGTATTTTATGATCGGGTGATGAGTCTGTTCTGGTATCCATCCTGGCTTTCCGATTGGCTGCCGGACTTGCTGCCGACTTGGTTGCCAGCTTGGCTGTTCGTATAAGGGGTACAACCAATGAATGACGGCAGCCTACCTCCGCATCGCATCGAAACATGCATTCCTGAACGGCGCGAGCCGGGCATGATGGTGTTTAACGTCCGTCCCGGCGGCGCCGCCGAGTTTACAGAAAGTAGCGGTTGGATCATCGGTGTCGACCAAGCCGGTGAAGTAGCCTTGAATTTAAAGTTCGATGCCCCATGCCAGGATACCCGCGCGCTTGCCAATGGAAATATCCTGTTTTCCCTGACCGGCGCTGGATTGATAAAGGAAATCACCCGAACAGGCGAGCCGGTCCGCGAATGGCACGTCGCCGGCAAGTGGGCCGGTAAATCGCCGCCGCCGGCCAGCATCGAAATAGACGCGCCTCTGACCCATCATTCGATCAATGTATTTCCAAATGGAAATTTGTTACTGTTGAGCGCGGAAGTGAGGGTACTGCCCGATTGGCCGGTCAAGGACGACGACCCGGATGCAGCGCTGGCGACAGCCAACGTGGTCGGCGATGTGGCGCTTGAAGTTTCGCCGGACGGCCAGATCGTTAATAGATGGGCGATGCTGGATCTGTTGGACCCCAACCGTTTGTCCTACGGAAGCTGCTCCAACTATTGGGTGCCGAGAGGTTTTGCAGACAGCAACGATTGGTGCCATGCCAACGCTGCAACCTATGACGCCAAGGACGATTCAATCATCGTTTCACTGCGTACGCAGGATTGCTTGGTCAAGTTCGACCGCGTCTCGGGCGAATTGAAGTGGATACTCGGCGATCCCGGCAATTGGCGCGCTCCTTGGGCGGATAAGCTTCTAAAGCCCGATGGCATGGTCCAATGGCAATATCATCAGCACGATGTTTCGGTGACAAAGGAAGGCACCATCCTTTGCTTCGATAACGGCAATTTCAGAGCAACGCCGTTCGGAGAAAAAATGCCGGCCGAAGACAGCTATAGCCGGGCGGTAGAATTTGCCGTCGATGAAGCCGCCATGACCGTCCGCCAAGTCTGGTCCTATGGCGATGGCGAAAGCGAAGGTGAAAGGTTGTTTGCCTGTTATCAGGGCGGCGCCTTCCGATTGCCGAAAACCTCAAACACCTTCCTAGACTATGGCGGGATTTGCACCATCGATGGTGTGCCTACCGGCAACAATCAAGAGGGGTTCACCCGCGCCCGCCTGATCGAGGTCACGCCTGACAAGGAAATCGTCTTTGATATGTGGATCGATGCAAGCGCCGAGGCAAAGCCCGTCCCGCTATCGTCGTTCAGAGCTGAATTCGTCCCAGACTTGCCTTGAGGTCGGCAGGCGATGATCACGCCGCATCATAGAGCGCATCGATAACCGGGCAATCGGGCACTTCGTTGCCGCTGCATTGGGCAACCATAATTTCGAGCACCCCTTCGAGCTTTTTAAGATCGGCAAGTTTCCGGCGAACGTCACCCAGATGCTCCTCGGTAATGGATTTTACTTCGGTGCAACTTAGATCACCGCCGTCGACCAGGGCCAAAAACGCGCGAATTTTATTGATCGAGAAGCCAAGCCCGCGCCCGCGCCGGATGAAGGAAAGCCGTTTGAGCTCGGCATAGCCGAATTCCCGGTGACCGCCTTCGGTCCGGTCCGGGGCGTTCATGAGGCCTATTTTTTCGTAGTAACGGATGGTTTCGACGTTACATCCGGTTTGGCGCGATAAGGCGCCGATGCCAATTTTCAAATCCTGATCTGCCATGCAACAAACCCCTTGTATCTGTAGTCGCTACAGGTTGTAGCATCTGCTCATGGAAAATTCAAAACCCGCAGACCCGCCCGCAATTCAACAAACTTCGACCCTCACCTGCCCTGAATGCGGACATGCGGAGACCGAGATCATGCCGACGCAATCGTGCCAGTGGTTTTATGACTGCAAAGGGTGCGGCAGCGTTTTAAAACCGCTTCCCGGCGATTGCTGCGTCTATTGTTCCTACGGCTCTCATCCCTGCCCGCCGATCCAAATCGCCCGCGCATCGGGCGCTCTAGACACTTCTTGCAGTTAAATATGTTGGCTGATTGGGTTTAGTGGCGGAAAGCCGAACGGCTTGTTGACGAGAAACAGGCCGCTTCCCAGCATTCCCTCACCCTCTTCGGCGGCGGCAAAGACCGTTTCATGGTTCTCCGTCTCCGGCAAATCGGCCGCCGATAACCGCTCGATCATCGCCATGTGGCGGCCGGCGGCAAGCAGCGGATACCAGAGGAGCACAACGGCTTCCGGCCATTTCCGGTATAGGGCGGGGATAAATTTTGCGACCTCGGTGTATTCTCCCTTGACCTCGTAGGAAGGGTCGATCAGGACCACGCCCCGGCGCGGCGTGGGCGGCAAAAGAGCAAGCACACCCTCGTAGCCGTCGCGGTGGTGGATATGGGCGCCGGTTCCCCTCATCAATCGTTTGAGCGCCGGATACTCGGCGGGATGCAACTCCATCAGATGCAAGCAATCACCGGCGCGCAGCAGGTGCTGGGCGATCCAGGGCGAGCCGGGGTAAAAGGACGGGCCGTAGCGTTCCTGAACGGTCTCCACGACCCGCAAATAAGGATCGCCTTCCTGCTCCTGCCCCTGCCCGTCGCCCTGAAGCCGCCTAATGCCGTCCTTGGCCTCGCCGGTTTTTTCCGCTTGCGGACCGGACAGGTCGTAGAGACCCCGCCCCGCATGGGTCTCCATATAGGTGATCGGCCGCGGCTTGCCGGTCAGGTGAATAAGGAGGGCGGCCAGGGTGCGGTGCTTATGAACATCCGCCCTGCTGCCGGCGTGAAAAGAATGAAGATAGGACAGCACGTCAATACCCCGAAATCCGGTTAAAGCGGGGTCAATATAGACGTTTAACAATGGCTGCTAAAGGACTGCTTCGGGCGACAAACAGCCCATCTGTCCGAAAGCCCGTTTGCGCGCGTAAAGCGAGCCCACAATGAGGAATGGCGGAGGAGGAATGGCGGAGTTCGTTTTAAATCTCCTAAGACTGACCGGAGCCGCCGACAAGTTCCGTTGCCGCAAATGACCACCGACGTATGGCGCGACCACAGAAAGAAGCAGAACGAGGGCATGAGAATCGTGATCGTTAATCCGCGTTTGTTCTTCAACGCGGCATTCGGCTTATCTGCGTGCCGGATAGCGATCATTTAACCCAAATTATTCCTGTTCAACCAAGCCAAAGGGCTTGGTCAAAATTACTTTATACCATTTCCAACTTACCCTTTACCCTCATTGTTTTTCCATGATATTAAAGCTGTCAAATCGATCTAGAAACTTAGCAATCAGCTGGATTAATCCTGCGGCTAATGACAAATACGGCATCCTTCGGCTTCGATAACTCCTATGCCCGGCTTCCAGATAGGTTCTTCGTACGGATGCCACCCACCCCTGTTATTGGGCCTCGGCTGATCAAGCTGAACCACCGGTTAGCCCAACATTTGGGCCTCGATCCCGAGGAGTTAAGTTCAACCGAAGGTTTGGAAATTCTCTCAGGAAACCAGGTCCCTGACGGCGCCCATCCCCTTGCCATGGTATATGCCGGGCATCAGTTTGGCGGCTGGGTTCCGCAACTGGGTGACGGGCGAGCGATCCTCCTTGGCGAATTGATCGACCGGGACGGTGTCCGTCTCGACATTTTACTAAAAGGCGCCGGGCGCACACCGTTCTCACGCGGGGGCGACGGGCGCGCCGTTCTTGGCCCGGTCCTCAGGGAGTACATTGTCAGCGAAGCCATGGCGGCGCTTGGGGTGCCGACGACCCGGGCGCTGGCCGCCGTGACGACCGGTGAAATAGTTATGCGGGAAGAGCCGTCGCCGGGAGCGATTTTGACCAGGATCGCGCAAAGTCATGTGCGCGTAGGAACATTCGAGTTCTTCGCCTCGCGCGGCGACGTTGAAGCGCTGCGCTTGCTCGCGGACTATGTGATCGCGCGGCACTATCCCGAGGCGACAGAATCTGAAAATTCTTATAAAGCGTTGTTTGATTGTGTCGTGGCACGCCAGGCCGACCTTATCGCGCGCTGGCAGCTGCTTGGCTTCATTCACGGCGTGATGAATACCGATAATATGTCTATCGCCGGGGAAACCATCGACTACGGTCCGTGCGCCTTTATGGATACCTATCACCCAGAAACGGTCTACAGTTCCATCGACCTTGCCGGCCGTTATGCCTACTGTAATCAGCCCGAGATCGCGCATTGGAATCTCTCATGCCTCGGCAAAGCGCTGCTTCCGCTACTCGCGGAAGACGAAGAAGCCGCAATCGATGTAGCTAAAGATGCGCTCGACACCTTTCCCGGCCAGTTCGACGCGGCCTACCTAGCGGGCATTCGAAGTAAGCTTGGTCTGGCAGAAAAAAGGGCCGGCGATATGGCGCTGGCACAAGACCTCTTGCGCCGGATGGAAGAGAATAAGGCCGATTTCACGCTGACATTTCGCGGATTAAGCCGATTGCCCGGAGCGCACCCGGAAATTGACGCCTCGGTTAGCCAACTCTTCGAAAACCCGGCCGCGTTCGATAGCTGGGCCCTCGAATGGCGGCGAAGGCTGGCCGAGGAGCATCAAACCGATGCCGCGCGACAAAGGGCCATGCGTGGCATTAATCCCGCCGTCATACCGCGCAATCATCTAGTGGAAGAAGTCATTATTGCGGCGGCCGAAACCGCCGACTTTGCATTTTGCGAGGAACTCGTATCCGTTCTTTCATCGCCGTTTGAGGATCAGCCCAAATTTTCACGATATGCCATGCCGCCGCGAAAGGACCAAATCGTGCGGGAGACATTTTGCGGAACTTAAACCTGGCGATATATTAATGAAGGGAGTGTAATTACCCTAAACTGTCGCCAGTTCATCCACGCGCACCGATGTTGGTTACCTTTTACTGAAGAGGTTCAAATGACAGCAAATCAAAATGGACGAAAAGCCAAGGCGGTTGGCATCAATCATATCGCGCTTGAAGTTGGAGACATCGACGAAGCCATGGAATTTTACAGTGGTTTTATTGATTTTAAAATCGAACGGCGGAGCAAGACTGCTGCATTCGTATATTTCGGAGATCAATTCATCAATTTCGCCTTGGGCCGCAACCAAGGCCCCGATGAGCGTCGCCACTTTGGTATCGCCGTAGACGATAAAGATTTGGCGCGCGAGACGCTTGAGAATATGGGTATCAAATTCTTGGATGGCCGGTTCCTGGATTTTCTTGATCCGTGGGGAAATCGCGTCGAGATTACGACCTATACCAATATTCAATTCACCAAAGCTGATCACGTGTTGAAGGGCATGGGTCTTGGTCATCTGGCCAAAACAGAAGACGCTTTGGCGGAATTGAAAAAGAAGGATATGGCACCATGAGCATTGCCATTGCTGTCGCGCTCCACATCACCGCTGCCGTCGTGTGGGTGGGCGGTATGTTCTTCGCCGTGCTTGTCCTACGACCAAGTGCAGGCGCGCTCGAACCGGGCGACCGTTTGCCGCTTTGGGAGCGTGTATTTGCCCGGTTCTTCCCCTGGGTTTGGGCGTCGATCGGGCTGCTCTTGGCGAGCGGATATTGGATTATTTTCGCCGGTAAGGGCGGTTTCACGGGCCTTCCAATTTATATTCACCTCATGCAAGGTATTGGCTGGCTGATGGTGCTGATATACCTCCATTTATGGTTTGCACCCTATGCACGGTTTAAGTCTGCCCTTGCTCAAGGCAATTTGCCAGAAGCGGCAACCAATCTCAATAAGATCAGATGGGCCGTCACCGCCAATACTGCGTTCGGCCTAATCAACGCGATCATTGGCGCGTCGGGACGATATTGGGGCTAACCTACTCCCCCGTTAATGTGGGTCAGCGCGGTGCCGATGCGGCGGATGACGTCGAAGATATTCTCCATCGGGTCAAACAATTCGCGGTGTTCGCGCTCATAGCCCTGATCGACGTCGGTGCGGTAAGACGCCGCCTCGCCGAAGGCATCCGGGTCGGGGATGTCTTGTGACACCGGGAAGACCCGGCGCAGGATATCGACGCCGTAGGGGATGTTGAGATGCAGCAGGGCGCTGGTGACGTCGTCTGATGAAAATGTCTGGTTGGAAAATCTAGGCGTCCGGGCGATGAGCAGGAAAATTTCGTGGATCAGGGCGATGCGCACGCCATGGAGAAGTGATACATCCGGCGAAACCTCGCCGGCGTAATCGGGCAGCAAGTCTTTGGCCTCCATGTCGGCCAGCGCCCGGTCCAGGTAGGCCGTGTCGTTGAGGAAAATGCGGTAGACCCGGTTCATTTTCTCATGCCGCGACGAATGACGCAGGATGTGGGCCAGGTGCTGCATCTGCTCGACCCGTTCCGGATTGGTCTCGACCGTCGAGCGGCGGTTCCAGATAGTCGGATCGAACATCGAGATGTATCCGTGCAGACGGTCCAGGTCCGATAGATGGCGGGCATAGAAAACCAGGGACATCAGCCGCTTGAGCCTGTCGGATTTGCGGAAAATTTCGGTAAACCGTTCCTGGTCCTTGGCGATGGCCATGCCCAGGCCGCTGATGGAATTGGACAGATACCCAAACTGCTGCAAAATCGCATTTTGGGGAATGGCGCGCACTTGGGACGGGTGTTCCATATCGACCTGGCCGCCGTCGCCGTGCTGGCGTTTCATGCTCCTGGACCCGGTCGGGTACAACAGGTTAAGCCCGAACAGGTCCAGCATCACCGCGTAGTCGGGGTTGTCCATCAGCCGTTCGTTGAAGCCCTTCACGGAGATGAAAAAATCCAGCGAATAGTCGTTGTCCTGATAGAACGGGTCTGCCCCGGCCGCTTCTGCATCCGTGTCGGCGAGAGCGTGCTCGAGCAGCCGGCATATGGTGGAAAACGCCAAATCGGCGTTGGCGAAAAAGACATAGCCGTCACCGCCCTGGAAACTGACCTCCTGTTTGATCGGGATTCCGGCCTTGCGGAAGGCGGCCCGCGCCGCCGGCGGATAGACATAGTCCAGCCGGTCGGAGAAACTCAACGGATGGGCGCCGCGACCGATGGATTCTCCGTGGGTGTCGAAAATGACCAACTCCACATCCGTCAGCCCGCGTTCCGTCAGCAGTTGCGCCAGTTTGATGCGGGTACGTTCCAGCGCCAAGGAGGCGGGTATTTGCCCGATATAACGCCCGGCGTCGGAAAAACCGGTCTGGATGCACAGCCGACCGCGACGGTGAATAGTATCGACATATTGCGGGTTATCGAGCAGTTCGGCGACGATCTCGTGGCCTTGCTCCAGCGCTTGCGAGGTTTCGAACAGCGGCGAGATGTCGATTTTGTCTTCGATGCCGAACTGTTTGGCGAAATAAAGCGCCGCCAGCACCGTAAACGCCGAATTGCACTCGGCGATCAGGAAGCGGATCGGCTCCTCGGTGTCGACGAATTTCAGGAACTGCGTCACCTGCATCATCAGGCGCTTGGCAGTGGTGCGCTCGCGCATGATGGAGCCGAAGTTGATGGTCACCGGTTCGACGTCTTCCAGCAACGCGCTGATGTTGCGCAGATAGCGTCGCCGGTTGGCCGGGTCCTCGGGTGACGAAGTCAGCGACACGTCGCGGCGGATGGCGTTGGCAATCTGGGTGGCGTTGAGGCGGACATGGGTGTGGGCGAAGGCGAGGCCGAAGTTGGCCATTTCGGCCCGTAGCACCGCCAGCCCGGCGGACTTTTCCGCGCCTTTGTCTATTTCCTCGCTCAACCGCCCGATCGCCCAGCCGAGGCCGGTCAGCCGTGTTTCCAGGCTGTCCACCAGCGCCCGGCTGAAGGCGCCGACGGCGTCGGCATCGTCGGGGTCGAGGTCGAGCCGCCCGAGATCATCGTCCAGTAGCGCCGCCGTCGCCCGCAGCCGGTCCCGAACGTCTTCCAGTTCGGGGGCATCCGACAGGGCGTCCAGGTAATCGTCCAGCGCCAGCCTCTCGACGGTCATGCGATGTCTCAGGGAATCGGCCCAACCGATGTCGGCGCGCCCATCCAGATCGTACCCGACCCAGCTTGCCACCGTCAGCAGCCGCGGCGTCAGGCGCTGCCAGTCGCCGGGGTAGGCGTCGCGGGCGACCGTAAATAAGACTTGGTAGGTGAGCCTGAGCGCCCGCCGGATATTGCCGATGGCCATCAAGGCGAAGTCCATTTCGGCGTCCAGGGTTATGGCGTCGGGTGATCCGTGCGGGGTGGTGGCGGCCTCGTCGATCAGGTCGGCAAGGCTTTTGCTGCTGAGATCGTCTTGTGCGCCGTTTTTATTGCCGTCTTCATTGCCGCCGCGGGTCGTCAGCTCGGCCAGGATACGGGTCAGGCGCTGGGATATGCAAAAGGTCGGGTGCGCGGTGATAACGATGCCGAAGGCCTCCCGTTCGACCGCTTTCTGGAAAACCTCGAACGCCACCAGATTGCCGTCGGCGTCCCGTGTCTGGGCCTTTAACAGGCGGCCGAGCAGGGCTTCGTTTTCAGGGCCTGAACATTCGCCGACGTAATCGCGCAGTTTCCGCGCCCTGTAGGTAAAGGCATTGGTGGTCAGCAGCCGGACCAGTTCCGACAGCCCCTCCAGGTCGGTGCGGCCGCTTTGAACCAGGCTGGATATATGCAGCGCCAAATTACGCACCGGGGATTGCAGGTGGTTGGCCGCCGCCGCGGCTTCCAGGTCCGCCAGCTTGTCCACCAGTTCCGCGCGCAGGCGGCTGGCCTCGGGGAATAGGCGCTCCTTGATTTTGCCTAATGCGGCTGGCGTCATAGCGGCGTCTTTCGGCATCCCAGGTCCCCGGTTCGGGCGGATTTAAGCCGTCAGCCCCGTTTCAGATGGGGTTAAGCATTTGGTTTGGCACATGAATATAGAAAACCGGCGGTAATGTAAAACGGCGGTGTTGCCTCGACCGGTTGAGATGGCAGGGGTAAAGCGGACTCAAATTTTGCATAAGTTTAAGCCGTTCCCCCGGTGCCTGGTTAGCAATCCGTTAGCAAAACGGCTGTTTCAGTCTTTGTTCCGAAAGAAGAATGGCGGAGAGACAGTCCGTATAACACAATCTCAATAGGCTTTATTTTACCTCACATAATCTCAGGTTTTGTATACTGACTGGTCAATATTCAC
>JABMOP010000240.1 GCA_013204125.1 Rhodospirillales bacterium
ATGTTCTATAATCCGAAACGCAAGCATGTTAGAAACGGGATGTTGCCTCCCGTCGAATTGGAACGGCAGCAAAAAATGGAAACCGAAGGCGTCTAGAAAACTAGGGGCTATTCACCCCGCCTTGGGCGCTTTGAAGTTCGGCTCCATTTGTTTTAACCGTGCCAGACAAGGTAATGGAGAGGTCCAAATGAGCGGTTATGATCCAATCGTCGTTGTCGGCGCGGCGCGCACCCCGATCGGTGGTTTGCTGGGTGTGCTGGGCGACGTTCCGGCGCCGCGCCTTGGCGCCATCGCCATCGAGGCGGCGATTAATCGGGCTTCGATTGATGTCGGCGCTATCGATGAAGTTATCATGGGCAACGTTCTTTCTGCCGGCCAGGGTCAGGCGCCGGCACGTCAGGCGAGTCTCGCCGCCGGTATCGCTGAAAGCGTGGGGTGCACGACGGTCAACAAGATGTGCGGTTCGGGCATGAAGGCCGCGATGCTCGCCCACGATCTGATCGCCGCCGGCACCAACGATATTATGGTGGCTGGTGGCATGGAAAGCATGACCAACGCGCCTTATCTAGTTCCCAAGGCGCGCGGCGGGCTACGCCTCGGGCATGGTGAGTTTAAAGATCATATGCTCCTCGACGGACTCGAGGACGCCTATGAAACGGGGCGTCTCATGGGCACATTCGCCGAAGCAACGGCACAACGTTACCAATTTACCCGCGAAGCCCAGGATGAATTTGCCATCGCTTCACTGAATCGGGCGCGCACCGCTACCGATGACGGATCGTTCAAAGGCGAGATTTCGCCCGTCACTATCAAAGGTAAGGGCGGAGATCAGATCATCGAAATCGACGAGCTTCCGGCCAATGCCAAGCTCGAAAAAATTCCTCATCTTCGCCCCGCCTTCGCCGTAGATGGCACCGTAACCGCAGCCAACTCATCATCAATTTCCGACGGAGCGGCGGCCTTGGTCCTTGCTCGAGAATCTAAAGCCGACGAACTCGGCTTGACGCCGCTTGCCCGCGTTTTGGGACACGCGACCCATGCGCAGGCGCCGGCTTGGTTCACAACCGCACCCGTTGGGGCGGTCAAGGCACTATTGGCGAAGACAGGTCTCACTGTTGCCGACGTAGACTTATGGGAAATCAACGAGGCTTTCGCCGTCGTCACCATGGCGGCGATTCGTGATCTGGAATTGGATGCAGAGCGGGTGAATGTCCACGGCGGCGCCTGTGCGCTGGGTCACCCGGTCGGTGCCACGGGCGCGAGGATCATCACCACGCTGTTGGCGGCGATGGCCAAAACCGGAGCGCGGACCGGTGTCGCCACATTGTGCATCGGCGGCGGCGAGGCAACGGCCATGGCCTTCGAACGTATCGGCTGAGGCATTTCCAACCGCGGAGAAAAAACCTTATCCGTGTGCCGCGCCGAATTTTGGACGTGTCGGGTTAACGCCCGAACAGCCCCAGGAGACAAAGCCTATGCATCCGGATCGATGATCGTCGATCAATGCATACTCAAATTATTGATCATTGCTGCCATGAATTTGGCGGCCTCGGAACCGGTTACCGCCCGGTGATCGAAGGTCAGCGACAGAGGTAGCATTTTACGTATGGCGGGCTGTCCTTCGAAAGCAACGACGCGCGGTTCGATTCGGCCAGCGCCGATGATCGCCACCTGGGGTGGAACGACGACCATCGCCACATGGCGGCCAGCAATCATACCAAAATTTGACAAGGTGATCGTCTGGCCGCGCAGTTCCGTCGCTGGGATCGACCGCGCCCGCACATCCGCCTTCAGGCGTTTGAGCCCCTCACGAAGGTCGGCAGCGTCGCGCTTGGCAACGTCGCACAAGACCGGCACAAACAATCCATCCTCGGTATTCACGGCGATACCCAGATTGACTTTTTCATTGAACCGCCGTCCCATCTCGTTGCTATCGAACCAAGCGTTGAGCGCCGGCTCCAGGCGGCAGGCATGTCCGATTGCTTGGGCAAGACGGATCGTCACATTTGTGTCGTCGTCCCACGCCTCGATATCGACTTCATCGTGGATGGTTGCCGGGACGACTTCCGCATGGGACTGCGCCATCCTAATCGCCATTGCACGCCTGACGCCGCCGAATTTCTCCAGCGGTCCGGCTTCGGCGAGGATATTTGCCGCGCGCTCGACATCGGCCTTGGTGAAAACGCCTTTGGGTCCGGTCGGCTGAATAATGTCGAGATCAACACCAAGTTTCCCAGCCAGCGCGCGCACCGCTGGCGTTGCTTTGATCTTGGACCGGTCGGTATGCATCGGCAGTTTCCCCGATCGCATCGTTTCCTCGGTCTTTTGAATGTCGCCGACAACGGCGCTGGCGTCCGAATGCCGGCCCTCTTCGAATTCGACGAGCGGCGCTCCGACCGCCAAGGTATCGCCAGCCGCGCCGTATAACTTGACGACCTGGCCAGAATAGGGCGCCGGCACTTCGACGACCGCCTTATCGGTCTCGACGGAAACCAGGGGTTGATCGGCAACAACATTATCGCCGACGGTTACATGCCACGAAATAATTTCGGCATCAGCCAGACCTTCGCCAAGATCGGGAAGTTCAAATAAGGTGCTCATGCAGACTCCAGCGCCCTTAGGACGGCATCGACGATGTTACCGGTGTTAGGCATGTAAAAATGTTCAAGTTTGGGCAGGGGCATGATGGTATCGGGGCCGGTTACCCTGGCCACCGGCGCCTGCAGGGACATCAACCCTTCGTCGGCCAAGCGCGCGGCAATTTCTGCGCCAAACCCGGCGGTCCGCGCCGCTTCGTGCACGATGACACAGCGCCCCGTTTTCTCGACCGACTGGAGAATTGTTTTCATATCGAGAGGTTTCAGCGTGGCGACGTCGATGACTTCGGCATCGATACCGTTTTCTGCCACTTTGGCGGCGGCCTCGAGTGTTTCTTTCATCATGGCGCCCCACGAAACCAATGTAATGTCACTGCCCTCGCGCATAATATAACACATATCGAGCGGTAGGGCTTCCCCGTCATCGCTGACGTCCTGTTTGAAGGCCCGATAAATCCGTTTCGGCTCCAAGAACACGACAGGGTCCGGATCGCGGATCGCCGCCAGCAACAGACCATAGGCCTGATACGGTGATGACGGAATGACGACACGCAATCCCGGCACATGGGCGAACATCGCTTCGATGCTTTCCGAGTGGTGTTCCGGGCCGTGAATGCCGCCGCCGAACGGCGCACGCAATACCATGGGGCAGGTCAATCTGCCGCGCGTTCGGTTGCGCAGCCGGGAGGCATGATTGACCATTTGATCGATCGCAGGATAGATAAATCCCATGAACTGAATTTCCGCGACCGGCCGGAAACCCTGTGCCGCCAAACCAACCGAAAGCCCGGCGATAACCGTTTCAGCCAGCGGCGTATCAAATACGCGGTCGGCGCCAAATTTGTCCAAAAGACCTTCCGTTGCCCGAAAGACACCGCCATTCACGGCAACGTCCTCGCCGAACACTAAAACCGTCGGATCCTCTTCCAAGGCACGCGCGAGAGCGAGGTTCACCGATTCGACCAATGTAATCTCAGCCAATTTTATTGCCCTTTTCAATAATTGCCGCGCGCTGCTCGGCAAAATCGGCCGGCAGCTCCTGATATAGATAATCAAATATGGATTCCGGAGCCTGCGGCTCGGTCGCCAAATATTCAACCGCCGCCGCTTCGACTTTTTTGTTGCTGTCGGCGAGCAGCTTTTCTTCCTCGTCGCTCGACCATCCATGGATTGCGGTTAGGTATTTCCGTATGCGGACCACCGGATCGCTTTTCCAGTACGTGCTAACCTCTTTTTCATCGCGGTACCGGCTGGCATCGTCTGCCGTTGTATGATCGGTGAGCCGGTAGGTAAGAGCTTCAACAAGATGCGGGCCACCGCCCGACCGGATACGATCCAAGGCGCAACCGATTGTATGGCGCACCGCCACAACATCATTGCCGTCAACTTGTTCGCCATCGAAACCGCAGGCGGTCGCTTTCTGTGCCAGCGTCAAACTGGCCGATTGCTGGCTTCGCGGTACCGAGATCGCCCACTGATTGTTGTTAACGACAAAAAGCACCGGGAGTTGCCAAACACCGGCGATGTTCATGGCTTCGTAAACATCGCCTTTCGAGGTTGCGCCATCACCAAATACGCAGACCGAAGCATTTTTTTCGCCGCGGAGTTTGATTGCCAATGCGGCACCCACCGAATGCGGGGCGTGACTGCCGATCGGTATAGAGGGAGGAAAATCCTTTATCGGTACCGCGTAGTTGTTGCCGCGCTCATCGCCCCCCCAAAACAGATACATTTCAAGCATTGAGACGCCGCGCATTAACTGCACCGCATGCTCGCGGTAAGTCCCGGCGAAAATATCATCGGGCCGCATGGCGTGCCCGATAGCAACACCCACGGCCTCCTGTCCAAGCGAGGAGGGATAAGTGCCCAATCTGCCGGTTCGCTGCAACGCTATCGCCTTGGCGTCGAATGAGCGGGTCAGCACCATCGCCCGGTAAAGCGACACCAAGGTCTCCCGATCCTCGGCGAATGCCGGCAGCGGTTGAACGACATTGCCGTCTTTGTCGATAAATTGGGAAAAACTGTCCCGGTCCTTAGGCGATTTAACCACCTTGTGCCTCCTTCAAATGATGCGACGAAAACACAACTTTGGAATTTTTAATTAACGCCAACCCTTAAATAGGCTCGCGTAATAATAACTTCAAGTAATGGTAATCGGTTATGAGTTATCATCCTAAAGTATGAAATAAACTTTCGCTCGCGTATTCCAATTCGTAATTTTTAACGATCATTAGTCACCGCGCCGCGACCCCGTCAGGCGGTTTCCTCGAACAGTTCGCGGCCGATCAGAAGGCGCCTGATCTCCGAAGTTCCGGCGCCGATTTCGTAAAGCTTGGCGTCACGCAGTAAACGACCGGTCGGGGATTCGTTGATGTAACCCATTCCACCCAACGCCTGAATGGCCTCAAGGGCCGTCCACGTTGCCTTCTCCGCGGTATATAGAATGGCGCCGGCGGCATCCTTGCGTACGGCGTCGCCCCGGTCGCAAGCCTGGGCGACGGCGTAGACATAGGCTCGGGATGCAGAAAGCGTTGTATACATGTCGGCGATTTTCCCTTGCATAAGTTGAAATTCACCGACCGCCTTGCCAAACTGTTTGCGGTCATGAACATAGGGAATCACCACGTCCATGCAGGCCTGCATGATGCCGATCGGCCCCGCCGACAAAACCGCCCGCTCGAAATCGAGGCCGCTCATCAAGACGCCAATACCTTCATTTTCCGCGCCCAGAAGGTTTTCTTCCGGCACCTCGCAGTCGTCGAAGATCAGTTCGCAGGTGTTTGATCCAC
>JABMOP010000241.1 GCA_013204125.1 Rhodospirillales bacterium
CGGCGATGGTGTTGAATTCCTTGGCGACACCGCCGGCGGCTTCGACCTCGCGGGCGACCATTTGCCCCAAATCCTTTAAGTGCACATGGCCGGGCACGAATTGAGTGAAGGAATTAACAATGGCGATGATCGGCTTGCCGAAATCATCGTCTGTCATGCCGGTGGCGCGCCAAAGTCCGCGCGCGCCGGACATATTGCGTCCGTGCGTAGATGTTTTGGAGCGAAGTTCAGGCATCGGCAGTCTTCCACTGGTGGCGATTTATTAAAACTGAGGCCTTATTCATAGCCTCACAGGGGCCCGGCTTCCACCCTACAATTTTTGGGCCTATCAAAGCTTGTCCAGCGGGCTCTTGGTGATTTCGTCGAGCGAGCCTTCAATTTCCTTTAAACGCCGTTCCAAATCATAGTCCAGTTGCGCCAATTGACGGTCAAAATCATAGACCCGGCGGAAATGATCGTCGCGGCGGCCCAATTGATAATAGCGATCCAGCCGGCGGATACCCCAGGCGCCTAAAATAGTGAACAATACGCCGCCGGCAACGATTAAGATGATAGCCGCCGTCTGCCGGTCGGGCGCCGCGTCTGCGGCCAAAAGCGTTCCCCATAACCCGATGGTCACCAGGCACGCCGCACCAATGGTCAGGCCGCGCGTCACGAACCGTTGATCGCCGCGCCAACGGCGCTCGGCATCTAAGATGGCGTTGCTCACTTCGTGGACGGCAAGTTCCTGCCAGCGTTTGAACGAAATGCCGCCGCGCTCTGTTCGCCCGCCGCGAATAAATTGTTCGAGGCGGTTTACAATGACATCGGCCCGTTCGACCGGCGTCGGATTTTTGCCCATCCAATATTCGCTGTAATCGCGCGGCTCTAATTCCGAGGCGGCATCATCCACTGGTTGTTTTCGTGTATTTTTGGCCATCGGCCGATTCTGCCGGAGCGGCGATCAAAAGGAAAGCGCCGCAGCTAAATTAAACTTCAATTATTCCAGCAAATTCAATTGTATAGAGAATTTCAATCCCCATATGGAAATGGAGATTAAATCCCGTGTAATTGGCTGTTTTTAGCCAATTATATCTGCCTCGTACCCCAAATTACTGGGCGATCTATGGTTTTGAACATGCAAATGCACCGCCGGATACTGCCGCTTGTATTGACCATGGTCGTGGTTGCGCTGGTGGTCGATGCCGCCGCCACGTTTACGCTATACACGACTGCCATCCAGCAACGGCGCTCGCGCCTGGTGGAATTGGTCAACAGTCAGGTCGCCCTCATCGATACCATCACCCAATTCAACCGCTACCACTTCGTGGAGGTGATGAAGGAGAGCCCCCAAACGGCGCACGACGCCTCCATCGCACAAATCGTAAGCGCACGAAAAAGTTTCTCCGGATTTGGTGAGACCGGTGAATTTGCCCTCGCCCGGCTGGAGGCGGAGGTCATTCATTTTGTTCTCTCCAACCGGCAATTCGACAAAATAAGCGGCGCCAAAATAAGTTTCGATATGCCGCTCACGGTACCGCAGGGATCAAAACTTGCGGAACCCATGCGCCGGGCATTGGCCGGCAAAAGCGGCACAATCATCGGCCTCGATTATCAGGGGAACGAGGTTTTGGCCGCCTACCGGCCGCTTCCCCAACTGGGGCTCGGCATCGTCGCCAAAATAAATATGGTTGAAGTGCGCGCGCCGTTTATTCACGCCGGCGGCATCGCCTTCGTGATTGCCCTGGCGACCATCGGCGCCGGTGTCTTTTTCCTGCTGCGGTTTAGTAGTCCAATAATTGAAACCATGCGCCGGGGCGAAGCAAAACTGAGCGAAGTCTCCGACAAATTCCAAACAATTTTCGATAGCGCCGCCGATCCTATGTACATTATGGACGTGACGGATGGGGACCAGGGGGTCTTTGTAGATGTCAATCGGGCGGCGTGCCTTAGCCTCGGTTATTCCAAGGCCGAATTGTTAAAATTATCGGTGCCCGACATCGAAGCCGAATTAACGTTGCACCAGCGCGAAATGAACTATGCCGGGCTTCGAAATGGAAAGGGTGTCGGCACATTGAAAGGCCGCCACATTAGAAAACACGGCAGTACCTTTCCAGTTACGGTGCGAAGCAGCCTGTTCCTGGCGGGCGGGCGCACATATGCCGTGTCTTTGATCCGTGACGAGACGGCGGAATTCGAAGCCATAGAGAAAATCAAACATACCGAGCAGCGTTTTACCGATGCCATGGAGCATCTTTTGGCCGGGTTTAGTTGGTGGGACGCGGATCTTCGCTTCATCGCCTGCAATAGCTTTTTCGCTAAAATTCAGGGCGAACCTGCCAAACATCTTCACCCGGGTATGAAATACGAAGATTATATCCGCATGATGGCTGACAGTGACACTTTGCTGAATACTCTTGACGACAAGCAGGGATGGATTGAGGCACGGTTGAAAGATAATCTATTAGCGTCCACCGATCATGAAAGCACCACCTCCGATGGTCACACCTATTTCATTCGCAAGAAACGATTGGATGACGGCAGTACGATTGCCTTCCATTTCGATATCACCGAACGCAAGCAGGCAGAACACGACATAATAGAAGCCAAGGAAATGGCGGAGCTTGCCAACCGGACCAAATCGGAATTCCTGGCCAATATGAGCCACGAATTGCGCACGCCCTTGAACGCCATAATCGGCTTTTCCGATTCTATTCGCCAGCGGACTTTCGGACCGGTCGCCAATTCTAAATATGAAGAATATGCCGAAGATATATTCAAATCCGGCGGCCATCTCTTAGAAATTATCAATGACGTTCTGGACGTTTCGGCGATTGAATCGGGAAAGCTGGACCTCCAGGAATCGGAGGCCGATTTAGAGGACTGTTGCTCGTCCGTCATGCGCATCGTTACACCGCGCGCTGAAGAAAAAAACGTCCAGTTGAGCATCCATCACAGCGGCATTCTTCCAAAGCTTTTTGTTGATGAAAGGCGGCTCAAACAGGTTCTTATCAATCTTATAGCCAACGCCATAAAATTTACCCCCGCCGACGGTTCGGTTTCCGTTATCCCGGCGCTGATGCCGGACGGATCATTCCAAATTAGCATTTCTGATACCGGGATTGGCATGGACAAGGCCGGCATTGCCATTTCCCTGAAACCATTTGGACAGGTCGGTGAGGCCGTCGATGCGGAAACCGAAGGAACCGGCCTCGGATTGCCGTTATCGGTTGCCTTGATGGAAATGCATGCCGGAAGCCTCACCGTCGAAAGCCAACCTGGCGCCGGCACCAATGTAATTATTTCTTTCCCAGCCGAACGGGTCATCGGCCCGCCCGAAGCCACCCGGACCAGACATTCCGCCGCCGTGGGATAAATTATCTCGCTAATTTTACGGGGAGAGCTTGAAATCCCCCCCCTATTGATCCTATTTCCAATGATTAGCGGTCTTCTAAGGATCGTATGGATGGCTCGAAGATAATAGGCACCCAAGTGTCCGATGATATTGAATTAACGCTTGCCCGGTTAAAACTGGATTTCGTCGAACACTCTATCGATAGGCTGATCGGACTTGATCAACTGGTCGATAGCATAGTCAAAGGGACCGGCGAGCGCGGCGAACAAATCACTAAACTGCAAAGAGAAATCCACACCATCAAGGGAACGGCCGGCTCCTATGGCCTGAATTTCATAACCCTCATTTCCCATCGTCTGGAAGATTATCTCGAATCATCTAAGCGACTTGATGACGAACAATGGTTGGATGTTCAAAAATATTTAGGCCATATGCTTGCCGTATTTGAAGCGAGCGACGATCCAACGGAAATTGAGCAGCAGGCCATATTGGACGCCCTTCCGACAAGCGCTGCACGGGAATTCACCGGCCAGCAAGGCAATGAGGTGACTGTTCTCGTTGTCATGCCGAAAGGTGTCCAACGAAGTATCGTCGGCAGCGAACTGGCATCCTGCGGGTTTAATCTCTCATTTGCTTCTGATCCGTTGCAGGCGATTGAATTGGCGATATCGTTAAAACCCGATGTTATATTATCTAATCAAGAATTCAGTAATATCTCAGGCACCGAACTTGCCGCCGTCTTTGCGGCGATCAAATCAACCAGTGGCTCGGAATTCGCGCTGATGACCAGCCATGATGAATTGGGCGCGGCGGATGCCAATCTGCCCGGCGGCATCCACGTCATTCACAAAGGCAAAGATTTCTTGGAAAATTTGACCGAATGTCTGATTGAACTTGGACTGTTCGGCAATCTAAGCGGCGAAGACCAAAAGCAAGCCGCCTCCGCCGGCTGTTGAAAGCCGGGGCGCGCCCCCTTAGGGTGCGGCCATGGAAAAATTAGATACGGATATCATTATCGTCGGCGGCGGCCCGTCCGGGCTAATGCTCGCCAACGAATTGGGGCGGCGCGGCGTATCGGCGATCCTTCTCGATCAAGACCCCTCCACCGCCATCAATCCCCAGGCCAACGCGACCCAGGCCCGCACCATGGAGCATTATCGGCGCTTGGGGTTTGCCGGTGAAGTTCGGAGTGAAGGCCTGCCCGCCGACTACCCGACCGACATTACCTATTTCACCCGTTATAGCGGCCATGAGTTATCGCGCTTCCAGCTGCCTTCATCTTCGGAGGCAGCTAAGGCCATCACCCAAATGTCGGGATCGTGGAGCGCGGCGGAACTGCCTCACCGCGTCTCGCAGATGTACGTCGAACAAGTGCTTCAGCGCCATGCCGCCAAATTGCCTTGTATCGAGCTTCGCTACGGCTGGCGCGTGACGTCCGTTGCCGATCACGGCGATCATGTTTCCGCCGCTGCAATTAGCGATACCGGTGAGACAACGGTTCGTGCAAAATATTTGGTCGGCTGCGACGGGCCGCGAAGTCTTGTACGCCAGCATCTGGGCATCGAATACGAAGGCGAATCGGGCACGATCCGCGATTTTATGGGTGGACATATGCATGCGATCTATTTACGGGCGCCGCATTTCTACGACCTAATCAACGGCGATCGTTCGTGGATGTACTGGGCTTTCAACGAGGATCGGCGCAGTTTCATGGCCGCCGTCGATGGCAGCGCTGAATTCGTCTACCACACCCAACTTAAAGAAAACGAAGATGCCGGCGATATATCCGAAGCACGGGCGCGCGCTATGCTGGCCCAATCGTTCGGCCTCGACAAAGTTGAATTCGAAATTCTGTCGCGCTCGTCCTGGACTGCCGGCTTCACTTTGGTTGCCGAACGTCTTCAATCGGGGCGCATTTTCATTGCCGGAGACGCCGCGCATCTGTTCACACCGGCAGGCGGGCTCGGGTACAACACGGCGATCGAGGACGCGGTCAATCTCGGCTGGAAACTGGCCGCAGATGTGAAGGGTTGGGGCGGCGCTGAATTGCTCACCTCTTACGAAAAAGAACGGCGGCCGGGTGCGCTCCGCAACACCTCCTACGCTCGCGGCTTTGCAGATTCCATGGGCCTCTATACGGCGCCGGAAGCCTTGGAAGACGACGGCCAGGCCGGCGATACGGCGCGCCGGGAAGCCGGCGATTATTTTAACCGCCATACGCGGAAAGAATTTAACATTCCCGGCATCACTTTCGGCACGCGCTTCGATGGCTCGCCGATTATCCAATCGGACGGCACGCTTCCGCCGCCGGACACCGCCAATGAATACTGCCCAAGCGCCTGCCCGGGTGGGCGGGCACCGCATCTATGGCTGGACGAAGCCACGTCGCTTTATGATCGTTTTGGATTTGAATTCACGTTGTTGAATTTGGGCGGCGGTGATGGGAGCGCCATTGAAGCGGCGGCGAAGAAAACCGGGGTGCCGCTCAGCGTCGTTGATCTGGCGAATGACGAGGCGCGCGATTTATACGAAGCCGATTTCGCCTTGATTCGGCCCGATCAAGTGGTCGCCTGGCGCGGCGGCGGGGCACCTGATGATGCGGATGCACTGATCGATAAAGTGACCGGCGGCTGATGTTATTTTAAGGTGCCGGCCAAATAGTCAGTGCGGATGCGGGCGATATCGCCCTGCATTTCGGTGCCGTATTTACCCATATTGGCAATATCTTCGTCCATCAACTTCGACGCGATGCATTCGATCACGCTCGGCCTTTCTTGCGCCCGCGCCCACCATCTTTTGACCAATGGACGTTCGGCGATCCAGATATCGAGAATCTTCATATAATGGAGGCGCGCCACATAGGGGATCATATTGATATCGGCGAGCGAGAAGTCAGCGCCCAGCAGCCATGGGCCAAATTCGTCCAGCGCCGCCTCCATCGCCTTGAAGACCTTTTCGTAATCGGCAACGGCCTGTAGGATATAGGGACTATCGGTGCCAAGCTCGAAGGTGGAAATATAGCGGGCGCGCCGGTCCGGATCACCAACATTGTCGAAACGTTCCTGGCGTTGTTCTTCGGTCATGCTTTTCATGCGCGCGCGGAATGGTCCTGAGAAACTAAGCTCCCGCGAGGCCGCAAAAATATGCTCATCGATCTGCTTGGACCACAAACGCATGCGCGTTTTCAAATAGGGATCATCCGGAATGAGCGGATTATCGGGATAGGTTTCGTCCAGAAATTCGCATATCAAAGTCGATTCCGGGATGGCGCGACCGTCATGGATCAGGGTCGGCACCACACCCTTGGGATTAAGCTTCAAATATTCCGGATCGTATTGTTCGTTGGCGAACAGATTGACGATCTTCTGTTCGAAATCAATTTTCTTCTCATCAAGGGTGATGAGAACTTTTTGAGTACAGATTGAATTGGGCGACAGATACAATTGCAACATAACTTAAATCTTCCCCTTGAATGAAATTCCTTGCCCTAAATGAACGCCATGTGCGGTGCCTTATTCCGCGTCTGCGGCGTCCAGCTCTTCTACCGCCGCCAGCCAGATTTCTTCCTCAACCGCGAGCTTGCCTTTAACAAAGGCCAATTCGCGGGTCAGGCGTTCTATTTTCGCTGCATCAGATTTTTCATAGAGCGCCGGGTCCGCCAAGGCGGCTTCGGCAGTATCGCGCTCCGATTGCAACTGGGCAAGGCGGCGTTCCGATACCACCACGTCTTGGCGCAACGGCTTGATTGCCTTGCGCCGTTCGTTGGCCGGCGCCCGGGTTGGCGCGGCTATGCCGGGCAGAGGCTGGTCTTTTTGGTCTTCTTTTTTGGCTTTCTTTTTCTTCACGCCGCCGCCGCGCTCGGCCAGCATCATGCGCCGATACTCGGCCATGTCGCCATCAAAGATTTCAACCCGGCCATCCCGCACCAGCCACAACCGGTCGGCGACGGTTTCCACCAGATGCGGATCATGGCTGATGAGGATCACGGCGCCCGGATATTCGTTCAGCGCCAGCATCAATGCTTCGCGGCTCTCGATGTCGAGATGGTTCGTCGGTTCATCCAAAATCAGCACATGAGGTTGATCGATGCTCGCCTGCGCCAAAAGCAGGCGCGCTTTCTGGCCGCCGGATAAAATTTCCACCGGGTTTTCAAATATGTCCGAGCCGATGCCGACAGCCGCCAGCCGGGCGCGCAATTGGGACGGCGCATCATCGCTCCGCCAACGGGCCATGTGTTGATA
>JABMOP010000242.1 GCA_013204125.1 Rhodospirillales bacterium
CATCTGGATTGCGCCGGCAGCCATGTGGATGGCCTGCATGGACGATCCACAGAACCGGTTGACCGTGACGCCGGCGACACCGAGCGGCAGATTAGCCAAAAATCCAATCAGGCGCGCCATGTTGAAGCCTTGTTCGCCTTCCGGAAAGGCGCAGCCGACAATCAGGTCCTCAATCTTTTCCGCGTCGGCGCCGGTGCGTTGCAATAGCCCCTGGATTACCTGGGAAGCCATCTCATCGGGACGAACGCGGGCCAGTTCCCCCTTATAAGCGGGGGCGAAGGGGGAGCGGGCGTAGCCGGCAATGACAATGGATTTCATAGCGTTATCTCCTAATTTTGAATTTGGGCGAGCCGGCGGTGAAGATCGGCAAGTTCGGTTTTAGCATCTGACATCAACTCTTCGATGCGCTTGATTGTTCTATTTAATCGGGCAGAACTCCGATCACCACGGCAGGCTTTGATTTCATCGAGGCTGAAGCCAAGCCTTTTGGTTCTGAGAATATCTTCGAGGGATTTCACGGCGTCTTCGCGAAAGCATAGGGTGCGGCCGATACGAATCGGCTTCAGCAGCCCTTTATCAACATACAGGCGAATGGTCCGAGCGGTGGTCTTTCCCGAATTTGCCAATTCATCGACGGAATAAAACTTATCCACGATTGCGTCCCTTTTCTTTGTCCTGGTATTCGGAAACCAGCTCTTTTTTCGATAGCTTTCCGATGAGGGTTTTTGGCAATTCGTCGCGCAGTTCGACTTCCGCCGGGCGTTCGATTGGGTTGAGGCGTGCCGAAGCAAATTCGAGAAGCTCGGCCTCGCTGACATTTGCGCCGTCCTTCAGCTTGATGAAGGCCTTGGGCTGTTCGCCGCGGTAATCGTCGGCGATGCCGATGACGGTAACTTCGTCGACATCAGGATGCTGATAGAAGGCATCTTCGATGATGCGGGGATAAACCTTGAAGCCGGAACAGAATATGACGTCCTTCAGCCGATCGGTCAGAAACAGGTAGCCGTCTTCGTCAACATGGCCGACGTCGCCTGTCATGAGCCAACCGTCCTTCAATGTTGCGGCCGTTTCTTCGGGTCGGTTCCAGTATCCAGTCATGACCTGCGGCCCTTTGACAGCCAGTTCTCCGCGCTCGCCCATCGCGACCAGTTTGTCTGAGTTGTCGATGTCACGGATCTCGATCTCGGTCCATGGCAGAGGCAAACCGATGGAATCAGCTTTGTTTTCGCCGTCGGGCGGGTTGCAGGCGACGACCGGAGACGCCTCGGATAGGCCGTACCCTTCAACGACCACACAGCCGGTCACTTCTTCAAAGCTGGCCTTCACTATTGCCGGCAACGGTGCGCCGCCGGAAATGCAGAAACGAATAGAGGAAAGGCTAAAACGATCCAATCCGTCATAGGCGTTAATTGCATTGAATATAGTCGGGACAGCCGGGAACAATGTGGGATGTTTGGCATCAATGGTTTTAAGCACATCTTGAAGTTCGAAGCGCGGTAGAAGGATCAATTCCGAACCCGTTGCGATCCCCAAATTCATCGCGGCGGTCATGGCAAACACATGAAAAAATGGAATGACACATAAGATGCGCTCGCCGCCCGGCTCGGTGTCTCCCATCCACAACTTCACCTGCTCGGTGTTGGCCGTAATATTGGCATGGGTCAACATTGCGCCTTTGGGTATCCCCGTAGTACCGCCGGTATATTGCAGCACGGCGATATCGTTTTTCGGATCAATCTCAACCGGCTCGGGATCGTTGCCTTGTTCGATCAGCGTATCGAAAGGAACGTTTCTAAGATCCGAGCTTATAGGCGCAATCTGGCTGCGTTTGAAGATGTTGAACAACAGCTCTTTCACCACGGGAAGCGCATCACTTAACGAGCAAACGACGACGGAATTCAGCGACGTACCCTCCAGCGCCGCTTCCACCTTTGGATAAATGGTTTTGACGTCAATCGTCACCATAACGCTTGTGCCACTGTCGATAATTTGGTTTCGAATTTCGCCTTCTGTATAAAGCGGATTGAAATTAACCACCGTTGCCCCTGCCTTCAAAATGGCGAAATAGGAAATGACATAGTACGGGCAATTGGGCAGGCACAGCCCAACGCGATCGCCTTTTTTTACGCCTAAATTCTGGAACCCTTTTGCCGCGCGGGAAACCAAATCGCCGATTTCGCTATAGGTACTGATCTTGCCTAGAAATTCTATGCACGGGCGATCTTGGCGGCGGGCAACACTGTCATCTAGGATCGCGAAAACAGGCCTGGCCGGCGGGTGTGGTGGTGGGTTATGGCGGGATGGTTTGTTTGAACTCGCCCCGGTGCGTGCAATAAAATCTGAAACCAATGCGCAGGTATTGCCAACGTTCTCATTGAGGATGCCGTGGCGGTCTGATGCAATCCAGTGCAAGGCTTTATTCTGCATCGTCAGCTTTTTGAAGATCTGCCGCGCGCTATCGGGTTCAACCACTGGATCTTCGTCACCCTGGATGATTAATGTTGGCGCGTCGATCGCAGGCAAATGATCAAGCAGCTCTTCGCTTAAAGCCCGCAGTTGATATAGGCCATGGACCGGGATATTGCGGTAATTGATGTCAGGATGCTCAGACTCGTTCTCACGAAATGGCATGACACCTTCAATAGTGGGCAACAAGGCGGCTACCTTGTTCAGGCCATGGACGAGGGGCACCAAAGCCAAATTGCGGTTGCGATAGGTAACCGGTGCAGAAACGGAAACCACACCACCCAATTTTTCTGGGCGTTCCGCGGCCAAAATCAAAGACAAGAGGCCGCCGGTCGAAAATCCAACGACAATGACTTGATCCGTAAAGGCCGAAAGTATTCGGTAACCGCGGCGAGTACAATTCAACCATTCTAGCCAAGTCCGCGATTTTAAATCCCAAGGGGACGTGCCGTGTCCGGCAAGCCTAATTCCCAACACCGCGTAGCCTTGGGCGCTAAGAGCTTTTCCATATTCGGCAAGCTCAGCCGGCGACGCCAAAAATCCGTGCACCAAGAGGACACCCGTTTGGACATTCCCAC
>JABMOP010000243.1 GCA_013204125.1 Rhodospirillales bacterium
ATTGTGGTCTACGACGCCAAAACCCTGGAAGAGGTGAAACGGATTCCGTTTGTGCGCCCTTCAGGCAAATACAACATTTACAATAAAATCAGCCGTTCCGAGGGAACGAGCCACTAAGCTGAGTTCCCACAGGGGAACCACGGGGATCCAATATGGCGCTGAAATTGACGGCCACCAAGTTGCTTTCCGGCGCTTTGCTGTGTGGCGCAGCGGTACTGCTCGTCCTCGGCGTCGGTGAAACGACCCCGCAACCGCCCGCACGATATCAGGCAATTACGCCGGCTAAGAATTTTCCGCCCGCGCACCTAATCGGCAGTGATGGTGCCGTCCATGCCTTAAAGGATTTCACCGGTAAAGTGCTGATCGTCAATTTCTGGGCAACATGGTGCGCACCTTGCGTCAAAGAGCTGCCGGCGCTGGACCGGCTGGCAAGGGCGCTGCCCGAAAACCGCTTCGTCCTTCTTCTTGTCGGCGAAGGCAATAAAAGCCGGTCCAAGGAAACGGCACGTCTGCGGGAACTGAATATTGCCAGCGCCTTTTACTACTCCGATCCCGGCAGTGAATTGCGCCGGGCGCTGGGCGTGCGGGGCCTGCCCACTACCTTTATCGCCGGGAAAAAGGGACTTTTTACGGCGAAATTCGAAGGGTCGTTGCGGTGGGATTCGCCGGAAATAAAAAACTGGCTCCAAGCCGTCAGCCGGTCGGCAAGGGTACCTGACCTTCAACCGGATTCCGCGCTTTCTTCGGCTTCCGCCAATTTGGTAATATCGCCGCGCCGGACCGAACCCCAAATCCATAAGAAGGTCAGAAGTCCGAGCACCGCACCGGCACTCAATACCGTGACCAACCCGAGCGGCTTAGCGAGACCGCCCATGACAAATGCACTCAACGCCGGCAGAGCGCGAACGGTCAGGCCGTAGATGCTCATGACGCGGGCGCGCATCCGGTCCTCGGTCAGGTTCTGAATCAATGACTGATTGGCCACCGCCATGGCCGAGGTGGCAAAGCCGAACACGAACATAAGCGGAATTCCGGCGGCAATCGCCGCGCCGGAGACAAAAACGATCAACGCCACGGCGGCAACGGCGAAACCTGCCAACATGATACGCATCAAGCCATCCATGCGCCCGCGCTGGGCCAGCCAAAGAGCGGCGGCGAGCGCGCCGGCCCCGGCGGCGGACAAGAACCCGGCAAGAACTCCCGGACCGCCGTGTAAAAGGACGCCGACGACGGCGGGCATCAAATCCGTCACCGGGCGGATCAGGATGGCGCCGGTAACCGCCAAAGCGAGCATCGTCGCCAAGGCCGAACGGGAAATAATGTGGCTGAGGGCCTCCAAAAGGTCGGCCATCAAAGGAGGCCTCCGCCCTTCCCCGCCGCCGCCTTCGTCGATCCGGATAAACGCCAGCGCCGCCAGAAAGACGAGATAGCTAACACTGTTAATGGCGAAGGCCACACCCGGGCCGAAAGCGAGCAAGATTACGCCGGCGAGGGCCGGCCCGGTGAAACGGGCGCTGTGTGCGACTGCCGATTGAACCGCGATACCCGCCGCCAGGTCCGCCTTCGGCAACAGCCGGGGCAACAGCGTGAAATGGCCGGGAAAACTGGCGCCATTGATGAAGCCCTGCAGCACGGCGAAAACAACGATGCCGTCGATGGATATCTGGCCGGTCGTGACCGCCACCGTCAGCGCGGCCATGTTGACCGCCGCCAGGAACTGGGCGATGAACAGGACGCGGCGGCTTCCCATGCGGTCGATAACCGCGCCGGCTAACGGACTGAAAAGGGCGGCAGGCAACGTTTCCACAAGGACGATGGTGCCGATCCACGCTACTGAATTCGTCAGTTCCCAGGTCAGCCAACCCAGGGCAACGACGAACACGAAGGAGCCGTTGAGCGAAGCGGTCATGCCGGCACAATAGAAAGCAAAATTGCGGCTCTTCAGGGCGCGCACGATTCCTCTCTGCTTTTCCGGCACAGCTGTTCCCTTTCAGCGCATGGATGTGGATAAGGGTGCAGATCGTATCCCATGGCTAATTGCTTGAGAAGGCATTGTCAGAGTAAATCGGCCTGAGCCGGGGTGAGGCATTCCTTAGCCTCCGGAGATGCAAAAACCCTTCCGTTATGTCAAGACTTCGCCCCAGAAAAATCAAAACATTACTCCCCAGAATGCCCAGGAACTCGGGGATTTCTCCGCATCCAGTCTCCTGGGCGGAGGTTCGCATGTGGGTGAATGGTGGTGGACGCAGTCTGGAGCGAGCTCGTCTCCGATCGATCAGCTCGCCTTAGTCTGACAAAGCCCGCATAACTATATGTGACAATGCCGATATCATTATTCCATAAAGAAAGGCAACATCCAGGGGACGTGCAGGAGTTTATCGTAGAGAAAATACAAAACGCCCCAGGCGCCGGCCGCGTACAGCGCCGCCCAGCCTAGCGAGAAGCGACCCCAGGTAAGCAGATAAAGAAATACAAACGCGATGAGCGCCGGCTGCTGTCCGATGATCGGCGTCAGAGCGACCAAGGCAACAACACAAAGAATAAATAGCGCGGAGCGGTGTTCCTCGGCGCCAAACGCCGTAGCGGCAGCGCGGCTCAGTTTCCCGCCGCAGTCGGCTACGCGCGCTCTCCACTCTGCAAAATCTCGATAGATCGCAAACGCCAGGAGGATCGCTGCGGCGGGCGTGATCGTCAGCGGAAAAAGCTTCGCCGACCACGGCCACAGCAGAGCCGTCGGTATCGCGGCAACCATGAGGCAGAACAAAATGATGGCAAAAGGAAGGGACATGAAAGGGTTGGAGACGGCATCATCGGCGGTGTTCAATTTTTGGCTGAGCAGCTTGGCTTTCTTGGTGCCGCGCACCGCCAACAAAAATGCCCCGGCAAGCACGGCAATCAATATCAGGGTCAGAGGCCGCGAGAGGACTTCGGCCATTGAAAAGCTCTGCGCCGATAGGACCAACGCACTCTCCATGATCGGGCCGAGAACGAAACCGAGAACCAGCGCCGGCCGCGGCCAGCCGCATTGCTTCATGATGTAGCCGACGATCCCCACGCCGAGCAGCAATATCCAATTGGCGATGTCCGGCGACTGCAGCCAGCCCCCCATAAAAATGAATAAAATGACGCCGGGCACGATGAGATGGCCGTTGATGAACGATGCCTTGGCGACCTGCTTGCTCCAAAGCATTAGCAGCAGCGCGCCGAAGATGTTGGCGATGATGAGCATCCAGATCATCGAGAAAGTGACGTCAAGCTTAGTCGTCAACATTTCACGGCCCGGGTGGAGGCCTTTGATGACGAATGCGCCGAGAAGAATCGCCATTGAGGCGCTGCCTGGAATGCCGAGCCCGACGGTGGGAATCAAGGCGCCACCCATGACCGCGTTATTAGCCGCTTCCGGGGCGATGACGCCGCGAATGTCGCCCTCGCCAAATTTGGGGTTATCCTTGACCTTGGTGCTCTGCACCGCGTGGCCATAGGCGACCCAGTCCGCAATCATGGCGCCGAGCCCTGGGAGCATGCCGATATAAATGCCGATAGCCGAGCAGCGCAGCAAAAGCCAGCGGAAGCGGAAGGCGTCGCGGATACCCTCCATCATGCCCCCGCCCTGATCTTGGGGCACGCGGGAAATCGAGGTGTTCTTGACCGCCAGTTCCATTAACTCGGGGATGGCGAACAGCCCAAGGACCAGCGGAATGAGCGGCACACCGTCTATCAAGTACTGAATTTCGAACCAAAAACGTGGCTCCTCGCTGGCGACCGGGAATCCGATCTGGCTGATCATCAAACCGACCAGCGCCGCCGCGATCCCTTTCGAGACGGATGCACCCGACACGGTACCGACCATGGTCAGGCCGAGAATGCCGAGAAGAAAAAACTCCGGCGAGCCGAAGGACAAAATCAGCGGCTTGATGATGGGGAGCGACACCGCCATGGCGACCCCACCGAGCACGCCGCCGATCGCCGACGCCGTGAAGGCCGCACCGAAAGCGCGCGCGGCTTCGCCCCGCTTGGCCATGGGATAGCCATCGAGCACCGTCGCCTGGGAGGCCGCGGTCCCCGGAATTCCAAGCATGACGGAGGAAATGGTGTCGCTGGTAGCGGTGACGGCGAAAAGCCCGAGAATCAAGGCGAAGGCGGGAACCGGATCCATGTCGAAGGTGAACGGTAGTATGATCACCACGCCGATGATCCCACCAAGCCCGGGTACGGCGCCCAGCCACAATCCGAAAATGACACCAAGTATCAGGTAGCCGAACGTCGGCCACTGAACGACAAGCAGCATCCCGCTGATCAGACTTTCGAACATGGACCCTCAACAATTTCTGCGGCGCCCAAAACGGGCGCCGCCGTCGGACACCAAATTATTTGGTGCCCGATTTGATAAACTTTTGGAGAGTCTCAACAATCTCGGCGTCGGCATCGGCGAGCGAGGCGATAACCCGCTTCATACCGTCCGGATCCGTCATGGGCGGTACCAAGCCGGTGATTTTTTTGACTTCCTTCAGGTAATCGGGGTCGTTGCTTGCCTTAACGAGGCCTTCGCGGAGTACCGCGATTTTCGCATCGTCGGTGCCGCGCGGGGCACCAACCAGCCAGGTTACACCCGCGGAACCGTCGTTAAGCCATGTCATCGCCTTCCAAACCGGACCCGACGGGTACTTGCCGGTGATATTCTTGAACACTTCATGGAACGGCTTGATATCGCCGAATGCTGGATTGGGAGTCAAATTACCGTTTGCGCCGGTGGTCGCGTAATACCACAGCGGAATACCGATGCCTGTTTCGACGACGTTCTTATCAATTCTGCCGAAATAATTCGCTGCCGGGACGGAGTGAAAATTGATTTCCTTACGCATCAATGCCGCCACAATCTTGGCGCCACCCTTGAAACCGGTGGTGTAGGTATAATCGACACCAAGAAGCTCCAGCGTCATCCGCGCCTGAAGATCAAGGAAGGAACCTGGACGGTAGCCGCCAATCTTAACGCCTTTGGCTTTGGCGATATCTTCGGCCTTATTGATGCCGGGTTCGACATCTTTCCGCACATAGGCCATCCCGAGGGCGCCGGCGCCGGCGATGATATCGAATTTGGACCAATCAACCTGTTGTGACTTGGGGCCGATACGGCGCGTCGCGGCGCCCCACGCCAACCAGCCGAGGGTCAAGCCATCCGGCCGTGCATTCAACACATGCCTAATGCCCTTCAACTGGCCACCACCTGCGACCGGCTGGACCACGAATTGCGGGTTGCCGGCGGTATGCTTGCTCCAATAGCGGCTGAACAACTGGGCCATCACGCCGGTGGATCCGCCGGCGCTGAGATTGATGACCAGTTTAACGGTTTTGCCTTTATAGAAGTCCTCGGCATTCGCCGTGGAAACCAACAAGACCAATACAGTCGCCATCGTCAAAAGTTTCTTTAACATGATCTGCCTCCTCCATCGTTTTGTAGTTTGAAGTAATGTGGTAAATGATCCGCCGCTATCGCTCAACGGGTCATCGTTCTGCTCAAATTCTCCTGTGGTAAGTAACATCCGGCCGCCCGCAAAGTGAGCACCAGCGCCTCGGTATCAAGATCACAGGCCGGCTGTCCGGTATCAATGAATTGCTTGGCGGCCGTCGCTGCAGCCTGCCCCATCATGTAGGCGGCCGATTGCGCGCGGATCGAACCATGAACCTGGCTATCGCTGGAATGGCAGCGACCAGCAACCCAGAGATTTTCCCACCCCTCGGGGACCAGGATGCCGTATGGAATACCCACACAGGCGCCGCGGGCCAGCTTGAGATCGCCGTCAAATTCTCGGTTAAATCGCTCGAACTCTGCCTTCGATGTGTTCGTAGGATGGTTATCCGGCGGCCGGTTATAGACGGCAATTTGGTCCGGGAACTGCCGGCGTGCCGTGTAATCATCGATGGTCAGCAGGAATTCGCCGACAATGCGCCTCGTATCACGGATACCCATGACCGGCGCGGTCGTTAAATGCTCGATGTGCTCGCAGCCGGGGACGTAATTGCGATAAAATTCGGAATATTCGACGGCGAGTTGCCGGCCTTTCATCATGCCATCGGACAAACTTTTGCTGTCCAATCCGTTGAGGCCGAAGATGTGCCCCGCGTTGAGATTGGCGGTCGTCTCGCCAATCTTATTCATACCGGGCATGAACCGGTCCTCTTGTGAAAAGTGGCCATCGGCAATTGCCTTCGGCAACAGTTCGTTGCGCGTCCGCGCCTTGACCTCGTCGGAACCTTGATAGTCTGAACCGTAAGCCGGATCGTTCCAATTTACACCACCATACAGAGAGCAGAGGGTGCTGGGCGCGGTATCCGGCCAATCGATTCCCGCCACCTTGCAATCGGCGCCGCACAACGCCGACAGGGCCGCGTCGCCGGTGGCATCGACATACGCCTTGGCGTGGATAAATTTATAGCCCTCGACATTGCTGATGAGCGCCCCAATTACTTTTTTACCCTCGACCTCTGCATCGATTACCCGAGTGAAGAAACGGACATCGACGCCCGCGTCGATGGTCTTCTCGTCAAGAAGTCGCTTTAACCCTTCGGGGTGGAAGGGTATCCATCGGTTATAGTGGGTGTTCCAAAAATCAGGCGTGACTTCGGGGCCAAGAAAACTCCGTTGGTGCATGTTTTCTATTAATTCGCGGGCAAAGCCGCCGACCAAAGTGCGGACACCATCCCCCATCGGGCCGAACGTGCTGACCAGCCCCGAAGTTCCCATGCCGCCCAGGCATCCGGTCGCCTCAACAAGTAGAACCTTCGCGCCGAGACGCGCGGCCGTGATGGCGGCGGCCGATCCCGCCGGGCCACCGCCGGCGACAATAATATCGTAGCTATCGTCGACCGGAATTTCGCGCGTAAGCGTATAGGTTTGCCCGTTAATCACCTGCATTCCTCGTTTCACAAACTTGTGCCATCGACCCCACCCGGGGGAAATTTAAACAACCTGCCGCGCCGGTCACGCACTTTCGTTCACCAGCGCGGTCAACGCGGTTTGCACGCCACCCGGACGATGCGGCACATTCGCCAAAGCCAGACCCATCTCAACGCCGGCAAGCGTGCCCGCCAGCATCAGATCGTTGAAATCGCCGAGATGGCCGATACGGAACACCTTATCGGCCAATTTCGACAGCCCATTGCCAAGCGACATGTCGAAACGGTCCAAAACAATCTTACGGAACGCGTCGGCCGAGTGCCCCTCGGGCATTCGGACGGCCGTCACCGTATTGGAGAAATCGCCGAGATTGTTGCATTGAACCTCGAGACCCCATGCTTCCACGGCGTGGCGCGTGGCGCCGGCATGACGACCATGCCGCGCAAAAACATTCGGTAGACCTTCCTCGTTCAGCATATCGAGCGCCTCGGCCAGACCGTACAGCATGTTGGTCGCCGGAGTATAGGGGAAGAACCCCTTGGCGTTGATGGCGATCATCTCCTCCCAGGACCAGTAGGACTTGGGAAGCGCCGCATGTTTCGACGCTGACAAAGCCTTCTCACTGACTGCATTGAACGATAGTCCGGGCGGCAGCATCAACCCCTTTTGGGATCCGCCGATGGTCACATCGACTTGCCACTCATCGGCGCTGTATGGCATCGAGCCCAGCGACGAGATTGTATCGACCATGAGCAGCGCCGGATGGCCGGTAGCATCTATTGCACGGCGGATATCCGGTACCGAGGTCACGCACCCGGTCGATGTCTCATTGTGGACGACACAGACCGCTTTGATGGAGCGCTCGCCGTCCGCGGCCAAGTTTTCGGCGATCGCCTGCGCATCGGCGCCGGACCGCCAATCGCCGGGAATCAAAATTGGCAACAGGCCAAGCCGTGACGCTATCTCACTCCACTGCTTGGCAAAATGGCCGGTCTCGTACACCAACACTTCGTCGCCGGGAGATAAGGTATTTACAAGCGCCGCCTCCCAAGCGCCACTGCCGGACGACGGGTAGATCACGGCAGGGCCGGAACAGCCGACGACCTCCTTCAATCCCTCGAAAACACGGTGAGCGAGATCGGCAAATTCGGCGCTTCGATGGTCAATCGTTGGCCGATCCATCGCCCGCAGAACACGGTCCGGCACATTGGTCGGCCCGGGAATTTGGAGGAAATGTCGACCAGCTGAGCGCATCGTGACAATTCAAATCCTGTTGGAGAAAGATGTCAAAACTATTCGTCCCGATTAAGCTTTTTATTGGACGTAAGCACGCCAATCGCCGAAATCGGATGTGTCGGGGTGGCGATCGTCGATGGTGTAAAGCCGGTAAAGAGGCTGCTTGAAAAACGCAACAACTAAACTCTGTGTCCGCTGTCGAATAACGTGACAATGCCGTGCGGTCCACTAATATTTTGCTTGTCAAAGAGATAAGCGATCAGGTTAACTTGTGCGTTGGCTGGCATCGGCCGTGCTTAAATGCGCGTGCAGATACCAGACGCGCGATCAAGCGATCATAGATCAAATCAGCAAAGAGCATATGATAATGTCGACCACGCCATCGATCGTATCGAGTGAGTTGTAATTTGACCATAAGGGAGGATCGTTTAAATGCGTAGCGTTCGGAATTATTTACTTTCAAGGCTGGCAATCGCCGCCTCGGTGCTCGGCGGCGAGACATTACCGTCGTTGACCGGACTCGGCCACTAGATGCGCCACTTACCGACATGACCCGAATTGACGCCTATGCTCAAAGAGTTACCGCCTGCGACGTTGCGCCTGATGTTCGGGAGCGGTTGACAATTCACTTAACAGATACCGTCGGCGCGTGGCTGGCGGGTCGTGCCACGCGAGAGGGCGGCGTCCTGGCACGGTTATGGCCGAGTGACGGTGATCGGTATGCCGATGCCGCCGCGCGGGCGGCGAGCACCATCCGCCTGACTGAAATTGACGATATTCACATGGAAACCTGCATCACGGTCAGCAGCGTGGTGGTGCCCGCGGCGCTGGCCGCGGCCGCGGCCGCAGACAGCCGCCCGGACGACGTCGCCGCCGGTTTGGCGGCCGGTTACGGTGCGGCATTATCGCTGGGCCGGGCGATCGGCGGGGCCAACATTCTTTATTCCGGAGTTTGGCCGACACTGTTTTGCGCGCCTTTCGGTGCCGCCGCGGCGGCATCCCGAACGATGGGCTTGTCGCTGAACGTCACCGCACATGCGCTGGCCATCGCGCTCGCCCAATCCCACGGCCGCTCGGGAGGCTCGTTCGGGGCGACCCCTGCGCGCTGGATGATCCTGGGCGAGGCCGTCGCCACCGGCTACCGCGCGGCGATCGCGGCGAGCGAAGGTGTGACAGCGGACCTCGGGCTTCTCGACGGCGATTGGCTGACGCGCGCAACCGGCATTACCGAGGCGGATTCAAAGCGGCTCGATGAAATCGATGATTGGCCGTTCCTCGGCGGCATGACGATCAAGCCATTCCCTGTCGCCCGCCAAGCCGCGAATTCCTACCATGCGTTCTGCGATTTGCTGGCGGACGGCATCGACCCGGTCGAGATCGAGCGTGTCCTGGTCCAGGTACCCCATGCCTACAGCGGCATGATCGGGCGCCCCGCGACCGCGGGTGTGCGGCTTTCGGCAATGACCAGCGTTGCCTTCGTGATCGCGGCGGCGGCGCTGAAGCCCGAAGTTTTGGACGACCTGGAACGCAGGGGTCAGCCGGAACCGCAACTCGCCGCGTTCGCGGAAAAGGTTGAGATCGAGGGTAGCGATGATTTGAACGCCTTGTTCCCCGAGAAATATCCCGGCCGCGTCACCGTGTGGGTGAATGGGAAGGCAAGGACCCAAACTCGGACGTCGATCCCCGGCGATCCGGACACACCACTGTCCTTTGAGGCAGTTGCCGCCAAGGCGCGACGATTCTTCCAAGCGACGCGTAAAGCTGAAGGAGAGCGTTTGATTACGGCGGCCGGCGCCGCGCTGTCGGATGCCGCGGCGCTGCACGAAGTTCTGGAGATCGTCGATTCTGGCCGTGCGCGCGCTCAGTAGCTCCAATTTCCGCCGTTTACAAAATACCTTCTACCTTCAACGCCATCCCCTCTCACGGACTTCGTTCAAGCAGCATGGTACTGAAACCTTCGAAGTATGGGAATGCGCATGTGTTACATCGACCGGTTGAGGTGGCCTCCCCGAAAGCGGACACAATCGGCATTGGTTCTAAATGTTTGCATCTGGCCCAGAGCCGACATTAGCCAGATTTTATTCTGGCGATATGGGAAGCTTTATCCAAATCGTTGTGCCCACGCCCAATTCACTTTCGACCCCAATTTTGCCGCCCATCAATGATATAAGTTCACTGCATATGGTCAACCCGATGCCAGTGCCCTCGATCTCTCCGGCTTCCCGGCCCAATCGTTTGAATGGATCGAACATTACAATTTGCTGCTCGGCGGTTAACCCCTCTCCAGTACTGAACACTTCAATTCGCAAGTAATCGTCCGGAAACTTGGCGGCGTTAATCGTCACATGGCCACCGGTTCGATTATAGAGAACCGCATTGGATAGAAGGTTGAGAAAGATCTGCTGCAAATGCGTTTCATCGGCAAGGACAAGCGGTAGGTCCATGCCTAACGTGTTATCAATAATCGGAATCTTGTGGGTTAAATACAACCCTTCAGACATTGCAACGGACTTTCTGATTATCTCAGCGGGATTTAATTTATTTAAAATACATCCAGTTTCTCCCGCTTCAATCTTGTCTAAATCCAATATTTTCTCGATCAAAAACAGGAGGTGCTTAGACGCTTCATGCACAATGGTTGTAAATTCGCCTTGCTTTTTGCTGAGCGGTTCGCCGGGGTTTGAAGCCAAGAGTTGAGTAAATCCCATTATGGCATTTAATGGCGTTCTCAGTTCATGGCTTACCGACGATAAAAATTGAGACTTTGCGGCGCTAGAAGTTTCTGCAATTTGCCAAGCTTTTTTGATTTCAGCTTCGCGTATCGAAGCTTCGGTTACATCAAAGGTGAAAACGACTTTTGTTCCATCGGCTAAATCATACTTGCTGACATTGATAACGCTCCCATCAGCATGCCAACTTAAAACATCGCCGCTACCTTCGCTGAACTCACGATTGCGGGATTCTATCCAATCGTCTTTATCTACATTTTCATTTTTGACGACGTTTATGTCGTAGACTGCGGTAATATATTCCCTATATTCGCGTCCGGGCTCAAAAAAATCCTGAGAAATGCCTGTAATTTTGCGGACGCGATTGTTGCACCAGACGAGCTTATTATTTTGATCCCAAAGTGAAACGCCGACATCTATTTGGTTCAGCGCATCCCTTATCGAGCGCATTCCGGCCTCGAGTTGATATTCATTGGAATTATCGGTCGTTGTGCCCCTAAACCCTATAAAATTACCTTCATTATCGAATAGGGGGACACCGGCAAAGGTAATTTTTGTTGGTTTGTCTGCCGTTGAATTCAAAATTACGGATAAACCCCTAAAGGGCTCTTTTCGATCCAGTAGTTCGCGCAACTCAATCCATCCTGGAAGTTCTCTATCTTCCGCCCTGATTTCCCAGGGCCGCTTGCCAAGAAAAAAGTCCAGTGGCCGAACGGGTAACGCAATTTCCGCTGTATAGTAGGTGTACTTA
>JABMOP010000244.1 GCA_013204125.1 Rhodospirillales bacterium
GCACCATCGGCGGAAATTTGGGCAACGCATCGCCGTCGGCGGAATTTGCGCCGCCTTTGTTATGTTTGAATGCGGTGGTCCGCTGCATGGGGCCAAATGGGGCGCGCGATATTCCCGTGGATGAATTTTTCCTAAATCCCGGCATAACCGCCCTTGGGCAATCTGAAATGATAACTGAAATCCGCGTGCCGCCGCCGGCCGCAAACAAGGCCGATGTCTATATCAAGCACAGCCTTCGGCGTATGGATGTCGCCATGGCTTCGGCTGCGGTCTATGTCGAGTTGGACGGCGGTCAAATAGTCGATGCGCGCATTGCGCTTGGCGCCGTTGCGCCGACCCCGTTCCGGGCGGTGAAGTCCGAAGAAATATTGCGCGGTAATCAGGTATCCGATGAATTGATTATCGAGGCTGCCAAAATGGCGACCAGTGAGGCGACGCCGATTGACGATATCCGCAGCTACGCCGATTATCGCAAAGACACGGTCCGTGAAATGGTGGCGCGCGGCCTCAGTCAGGTTATATCAGAACGGCAAGAAAGGGTGCACGCATGACCCATAACGTACATCTGAACGTAAACAATGACGCCCGCGATATGCAGGTCGAACCGTGGCGGACATTATTGGACGTCCTCACCGAAGATTACCGCCTGGCGCGCACCAAAGAAGGCTGCAGCGTCGGCGAATGCGGCGGTTGCAGCGTTTCGATGGACGGCAAAATGGTCAATTCTTGCCTGGTGCTGGCGGTCGATGCGGACGGCGCCGAAATCATTACCATGGAAAACGAAGCGGCCGGCATGGATGGCTTCGGTCAGGTTATGGAAGATTATATCCATCCCGATGTCGCCGAACGCCGCGCCAATCATAAATATCCGATCGGCGAGGACGCAGCGCGCGTTCACACGTTTTGCCATCTTTGTCCCGGTCATTGTTCGATGACCGCCATTGTCGAAGCGGGACGGGTGGTGGATCTGGAACCGGAAATGGAAAGCGGGCTTTACGCCGAACAATGCGCCCTTAATAAAGGCCGCTTCACAATCCCCGAAGTGATGGGTCACAAAGACAGGCTGCTGTATCCGCAAAAGCGGGTGGGGGCGCGCGGCGGCGGCGAATGGCAACGCATTACCTGGGACGAGGCGCTGGATACCATCGCCGCCAAATTCACCCATATTAAAGAAACCTTGGGAGCAGAATCCGTGGCCTTTGGTTTGGGCGAGCCGAAGGGGCTGGAATTTGCTTTTGCGCAAAGATTGGCGACGGCGTTTGGAACACCGAGCGTGGTGACGCCGGGCTGGTCCTGCGGCATCCCGAAAGGCATGGCTGCCGCCTTTACTCTGGGGTCGGGCGTTGTTTGCGATGATGACAATATGGCCGAAGTTCTGGTTTTGTGGGGCAGCAATATGAACCAGACCACCGGCGGTATTCGCCGGGAAACCTTGGAAAAAGTCATCGAAGCGGGCGGCAAGTTGGTCGTTGTCGATCCGCAAAAAACCGATATCGCCAAGCTGGCCGATTTGTGGATCCGCATTAAACCCGGCAGTGACGGCGCCTTTGCCGCCGGCGTCTTGAAAGTCATCATCGAAGAAGAATTATACGACGCCGATATCGTCGCTGAATGGACGCTTGGTTTCGATCTGCTCAAAGAGGAATTGGCAGGGGTGTCTTTGGGCGAAGTCGAAGAATTATCCTGGGTACCGGTAGAGCAGATCAAAGAATTCGCTCGCCTCTATGCGTCCGGCAATCCAACCACCATGCAAACCGGCAACGCGGTCGATCAATTGGTCAATTCGTTCCAGACCGGGCGCATTGTCGCCATCATGCGCGGCATTTGCGGCAACATTAACGTGCCGGGCGGCGATGTGACCCTGACCGCGCCGGCCTTCACCCGGCCCGGCAGCTTTTTCCTGCTCAGCAAATATCCGCGCAATGCGGAGAAAATATTGGGCGATCAATTTAAATTCGCCCAACGTTCCGCCTTCATCCCGCCCCATGTATTGACCAAGGCGATCTTGGAAGAAGACCCGGTGCCGATCAAAGCGGCGATGTTTATCCTGACCAATCCGGTTGTCAGCTATCCCAATTCGGCGGAAACCTACGAAGCCTTCATGAAGCTGGATTTTATCGTCGTCTCCGAATTGTTTATGACGCCGACCGCCGCCATCGCCGATATCGTGTTGCCGGCGGCCTGGGGCATGGAGCATGAAGAGTTGGGC
>JABMOP010000245.1 GCA_013204125.1 Rhodospirillales bacterium
CGGGCGGAATTGCCTGTGGCCGAATATGCTGTTCACCGGCGAGCATTTCGAATACCGGGTGCCGATTGACGACGACACGACTTTGAGCGTCGGCTGGTTCTTCAACCGGGTGCCGACCGATAAAGAGCCCTATGTGCAGAAAAGCATTCCGTCCTGGGTCAGCCCGATCCGGGATGAAAAGACCGGGCGCTGGATCACCAGCCATGTGATGAACCAGGATTTCGTCGCCTGGGTCGGTCAGGGCACTCAAGCGGATCGCCCCAACGAACATCTGGGTAAAAGCGACAAAGGCATCGCCATGATCCGCAAACAATTCTTTGACGATATGGAAGCGATCAAAACCGGCGTCGATCCGAAGGCGACCATCCGCGATGAAAAGATCAACGAATGTATTAAATTGCCGATCATCGGCCGGGATGTATTTTTGAACGGCAAATCAACCGAAGAAATCAAGGCCGATGCCGGCGTTCATTCCGCCGTCATGAAGCGCTTTGTCTTCCAAGCCGGCCAGCCCGAACACGTGAAAAAAGCCTTCGAAGAAGCCACCGGTTTCAAACTAGAGGAGTGAGCATCTTATGGACAGCATACATGCAAATACCAAAGCGCGAAAAATCAGGGAAAGCCTCGGCCATCCGGTCATAGACGGCGACGGCCATGTGTTGGAACCGTCGATGGTGCTGCTCGATTATATGAAGAAAATTGCCGGGCCCGATGTGGTCGAAGCCTTCGTCAAGCGCGTCACGCCGTTTCAAAATTCCGGCATGAAGCAGATTTTCTGGGGCCAGCCTTCGGGGCCGAATTCTTTGGACCGGGCGACGGCTATCTTGCCGAACCTCTACGCCGAACGGCTGGCAGACGCCGGCATTGATTTCGGGGTGTGCTATTCGACCGCCATTTTGCAATTGATGCATGAACGCAATGACGAATTTCGCCAGGTCGGCCACCGGGCGCTCAACACCATGCTCTCTGATACTTTTTCCGGCGTCAAAGACCGGCTGATCCCGTCGATGGGCATCCCGATGTTTACCCCGGAAGAGGCCATCGCAGAAATCGAATATGTCACCGGCGAATTAGGCATGAAGGCGATTACCGTCGGCACCGAAGTTCAAGTTGCGCCGCCGATCATCGAAAAAGAAGCGCCGCATTTGATGGAGTATATCCACGAGGTTTATCCGGTGGCGATGGACAGTCGCCATGATTACGACCCGGTCTGGCAGAAATGCACCGATCTCGGCCTTGCGGTCGCCAGCCATACTTCGGCGCGCGGCACCCTTGGCGGACGCCGCAGATCACCAACCAATTACGTCTTTAACCATCTCGGTGATTTTGCCCAAGGCGCCGAATATTTCTGCCGCTGTTTGTTCATGGGCGGCGTGACGCGGCGCTTCCCCGGCCTCAATTTTGCGTTTCTGGAAGGCGGGGTTGGCTTTGCGACGCAGCTCTACAACGACCTATTCGAACATTGGGAAAAGCGTAACGTCAAAAGCTTGCGTGAAAACCTCGACCCCTCGACCCTCGATTTGGACTTGCTCGGCGAATTGGCGGCAAAATACGGCGGCGATATCCTGACCCCGGAAGCGGTCCGCGCCCAACCGATGCGCAACCGCATGGGCGGCGTCGTTGATGGAGAATTGGAACTCGACGAATTCAAGGCCTGCGAGATCGAAAAAGAATCCGACATCGCCGAATTATTCGCCAAGCCGTTCTATTTCGGTTGCGAAAGCGATGACCGGCTGACCGCCATCGCCTTTGATACGCGCCTCAACCATGAAGGGGTGAAATTAAAAGCCATGTTCGGATCCGACATCGGCCATTGGGACGTCACCGATATGAACAATTGCGTCCCCGACGCCTATTCCCTGGTCGAAAAAAAGCTGATCAACGAAGAAGATTTCGAAGCGTTCATGTTCACCAACCCGATGAGCTTCTTTACCGACCAAAACCCCGATTTCTTCAAAGGCACCACGGTCGAAAGCGCGGCTGCCAAGGAATTGGCGAAATAGACTAGCGCCGTCCGCGCCGGCGTCTTTCGCCGCGGCGCTTTTGCTGTCTGTCCTGGTTGGTAACGGCCTTCGTCAAAGGCCCGGCGGATGCCTTCCTGCAGGCATAAGGCCAGATCAGTTTGGTATCGGGCGGTAAGAACGCGCCGCCTTCAAACATAATCGGGATCAGAACCTTCTTCTCGGTGTCCGGCAACGCCTTTAAAGATTCAGAATCGAAGGGTGGGATTTTGCGGTAGAGCGCATTGGGGTCCATCCATCGGCCGTCCACCGGGACGGCGATGCGGGGAAGCGCCACATATTTATCGCTCTTGCTGAAAGTCACCGCCAAATGGATGGCCGGGCGGCGGGGGCGGTTTCCGCCGCCGCCTTTTTTCGGCTGGATGCCGGAATTGCCGGTCGGGCCCAGCACTTCGCCCATGCGCACCCTTTGGCCCAGCTCTTTTTTGGGCATTTCGTTGAGATGGCCGTAGGCGGAATAAAGCCAAACCGGCAGACCGGTGTCTTCAGGGCTATGGCGGAGAATGATTTCCATGCCGCGGGCGCTGCCTTCGCCGTCATACTTTCCGATCACGGTGCCGTCGGCGATGGCCAGCATCGGCGTGCCGAAGGGCGCCGGCAGATCGATGCCGCCGTGATAGGCTTCGCGGTTCCGCTTGAAGGTGTAATCCATTGCCCAATAGTCATCGATGCCCCGGCAATTGACGTTTTCGGGGAATTTCGGCTCAAGCCCGGTTGCCACCATGCCGAGCTTGATCGCAACTTTGATACTGCAATTTCGGGGCCGGGCGATGCCGCAGAGGGTCTCAGACGACAGCGCATCTTCGGTCGTCTGGCCCGCCAATTTCTGCGCGGTGGCGGGCGATGGCGCGGCAAGGAAATAGGCAGCCGCGAGGGATAACAAGGCGACGCTGAATTTAATTTTCATATTCCCCCCAATCAACTGGCGCGCAGGGTTTCGAACACCGGCTCTTTGTCGGTCCAATAGCCGCCGCGGACGGCGCCTGCCGAGATATCGCCGTAATAGGGGGCGAAGGCGTCGGGCAGGGCGGGGCTTTCCGGCACCGATAGCCAGATCCGCAGGAGATGGCGCTTTTCGTCCGGGTCATCGAAATCGGTAAATTGGGTGCGGGCGTGCAGCAGGCGCAAATTATTGATGAACTGGATGTCGCCTTCTTCGAACGCCTTTTCCATGTAGAAGGCCGGATCTTCGGTCAGCCCCATGAACATCTCCATCGCCCGGCCTTGATCTGCCGGCATCTCGATGCCCCGTTTTTTGTAGCCCCAATGGATATAGGACGGCGAGACACGGGAGACGAAGCGGCCCATATGATGCGCGAACATCGGCTGTTCATAATCGGGGCCTTGGCCGGGCGGTTGGCGGTCGCGCCAGGAATAGATCAGCGGCCGGTAAAGGGATGCCAATAAATCGGGCGCTTGCCTGGCCATTTCGTTGTGGATCGCAAGGATGCTGACGGCGCGGCTGAGCCCGCCTTCTTTCGCGATGCGCAGACAGAAAAGCCCGGCCAGATCGCCGCTGTCACAATGGAAATGTAATTCTTCGTTGGAGGTGTAGGAGCGCCCGGAAAAAGTATCACCGCCCGAGCCGATCTGGCGCACATCGCCGATCACATCGCCGTGGCGGCTTTGCGCGCGCGCCGTCCCCAAATGCAGCCCGAGACCCCAATAGATTTGCCGCAATTGTTTTTTTGAAAAATCCCGCACCGGGAAGCCGCGATACATTTGGATGCCGGGGCCGTCCTGCAATCGGTGGCTCATATCGCGTAAATCACCTGAAAAATTCGGCAGCGGGAAATCGGCCTTGGTCATTTCGCCGATGGATTTTCCGGTTGCTTCGAAATTTATCTGGGCCGCACCGATCTCGGCGATTTGGGATTGGCTAAGGGGGCGCAGCCAGTCTACGCGCTGCGCCATGTCCGGGCCGCGCCAATCTGCCAAGTCTTCAATGACGCCGGGTGTTTGCCCAGTCATCTTTCCGCTTCCATCATTTCGTCCAAGATGTTGCGCGACGCCGCCGGCCCGGCATCGACATTAATGTTAATCTCGTTGGCCCCCGGCTTCAATGTCATCATCGCTTGCTGGGCGTTCAAAATCGCCACGTCTTCGCGGAACACATCGACCAGATCTTCGTTAAAGGTTTTGTCCAAGGACCGATCATCCAGGCCGAACCCGCGAACAAACGCAA
>JABMOP010000246.1 GCA_013204125.1 Rhodospirillales bacterium
ACCGAATGATCGACGAAGCCGACGACGTTCTTTAGGTCGGCAAGGCCAAAAATCTTAAAAAACGGGTGGCCAACTACACCAATTTTGGTCGCCAATCGATCCGCATCCAGCGCATGATCAGCCGCACCCGGTCGATGGAATTCGTTACCACCCATACCGAGGCGGAAGCCCTATTGCTCGAAGCCAACCTGATAAAGCGCCTTATGCCGCGCTATAATATCTTGCTGCGCGACGACAAATCCTTCCCCCACATTCTCATAACCGGCGACCATGACTACCCGCGGGTGGTGAAACACCGCGGCGCCAAAAATCGCAAAGGCGAATATTTTGGCCCGTTCGCATCGGCGGGCGCAGTCAACCAGTCGCTGGCCGTCCTGCAACGGGCGTTTCTTCTTCGAACCTGCAGCGATACGGTGTTCGATACGCGCACGCGGCCCTGCCTTCTTCATCAAATCAAGCGCTGCGCCGGCCCTTGTGTCGATATCATGGGGAGCCGGGAATATGGCGAATTGGTCGGCCAAGCGCGCGCCTTTCTTACCGGCAAGTCTAAGGCAATTCAAAAAACACTCGCAACCCAGATGCAGGCCGCCAGCGATGGCCTGGATTTTGAAAAAGCCGCCGAATTACGCGATCGTATCCGCGCCCTTACCTCCATCCAGGCCCATCAGGACATCAATGCCGCGAATGTGGGCGAAGCCGATTTAATCGGCATTCACGTCGCCGGCGGTCAGGCGTGCGTGCAGGTATTTTTCATCCGCGGCGGATCAAACTACGGAAACCGCGCCTATTATCCTGCCCACGCCGCCGATGCCGGGCCGGAACAAATTCTAGAAGCCTTTCTCGGCCAATTTTATGCCAACAAAATTCCGCCAAAACTGATCCTCCTTTCCCATCATTTGCCCGAACCCGAGCTGATGATGGCGGCGCTTGGCGAACGCGCCGGGCGTTCGGTCAAAATCGAAGTGCCGAAGCGCGGCGCTAAGTTCGGCATGATCGGGCTCGCCTTAAACAATGCGGAAAAAGCGCTGGGGCGGCGCTTGGTCGAAAGCGCTTCGCAACGGAAATTATTGGAACAACTGGCCGAGCGGCTTGAATTGGATGGCCCGCCGGATCGCATCGAAGTCTATGACAACAGCCATATATCGGGCACCAACGCGGTCGGCGGCATGATCGTCGCCGGCCCCGAAGGCTTCATCAAGAACGCCTATCGGAAATTCAATATCAAAAGTCCGGACACGGTGCCGGGTGATGATTACGCGATGATGCGCGAAGTTCTCCGGCGCCGTTTTAAACGCGCTTTGAGCGAAGATCCGGAACGGCAAAGTGCAACTTGGCCGGATTTGGTCTTAATAGACGGCGGCCAGGGGCACCTGACCCAGGCGGAACAAGTGTTCGCAGAATTGGGCATTAGCGACGTTGCGTTATGTTCTATTGCAAAGGGGCCGGACCGCAACGCAGGGCGGGAATCCTTCCATCTTCCGGGCCGCCCGGCATTTCGTTTGGACAGTCGCGATTCAGTGCTGTATTTTCTGCAGCGACTCAGGGACGAAGCACACAGGTTTGCCATCGGCACCCATCGGGCGCGCCGGGCGAAACAGGTGGTGCGCTCACCCCTGGACGAAATTCAAGGCGTCGGTGGTGCGCGCAAAAAGGCTCTGCTGCATCACTTCGGATCGGCGGGCGCCGTTGCCCAAGCGGGAAGCACGGATTTAGAAGCAGTGGACGGTATAAATTCGGCCCTCGCCGCCCGCATTTACGGATGGTTCCATCCGGATGAATGAGCAAAAGAAGAAAGACCCAGGGAAGTTGTTTCAATAATGCTGACAAAACTACCTAATCTCCTGACGTTGTCGCGCATCGGGGCAATTCCATTGCTGATCGCCACGTTTTACATCCATGCGCCGCTCGGCAATTGGCTTGGGCTGGCAATTTTGGCGGTTGCCGGGTTTACAGATTACTTCGATGGATATTTTGCCCGCGCCCTTGAACAACAATCCTCTTTCGGAAAATTTTTAGACCCGATTGCCGACAAGCTTCTGGTGTCGGCTCTTTTGTTGATGCTGGTCGCGTTCGAACGCATTCCGGGAATCGCCATATTGCCGGCGGTGGTAATCTTGGCCCGGGAAATTTTGGTTTCAGGACTGCGTGAATTTCTTGCCGGCGCCCAGGTCAGCGTTCCGGTCAGCCGGCTCGCCAAGTACAAAACCTTCTTACAAATTTTGATGCTGGGATTTCTAATCGTTGGTCCGGCGGGGCCGATGTTCGGCCCGGTCTCGACGACCGAGATTGGCGTCATTGGATTGTGGATCGCCGCCCTCATTACCTTGATCACCGGCTATGATTATTTACGGGCGGGGCTGCGTCATGTCGACGAGTTAGACGGTATCGAAGCGGCAAGGGGGGCTGATAGGAGCGGCAAAGAAGAAGGTGAAAATTCTAATTTATGAAAATATTCGGTATTGCGGGATGGAGCGGAAGCGGCAAGACAACTCTCATCATCGGCCTTCTTCCGGTGCTAACCAAGCGCGGCATAACCGTTTCCACGGTCAAACACGCCCATCACGGGTTCGATATCGATAAACCGGGCAAGGACAGTTTCGAACACCGGACCGCCGGCGCCACAGAAGTTATGGTTGGATCGAACACCCGCTGGGCATTGATGCATGAATTACGCGGCCGCGACGAGCCGCCTTTGACCAAGTTGATCGCCCGGATGGAAACGGTCGATCTGTTTCTCGTCGAAGGTTTCAAATGGGAAGGCCATTTGAAATTGGAAGTTCACAGGCCGTCGGTTGGCAAACCGCTTTTACAGCCCGATGATCCGACAATCACCGGGATCGCCAGTGATCGCCCGCTTGACGCCGCCACCAAGCCGGTCTTGGATATCTATGATATCGATGGAATTGCAGATTTTATACTCCGTCAATGCCAGCTTCGGGCAGGCTAATAATGAACGATTTGGATAGTTGTTTTCGAATTTCAGATGAACGCGTGACCGTGGCCGAGGCGCTGGCCCGGTTCTCAAAGGGCATCAAGCCGGCGACCGGGATCGAACGCATACCGACCAGCGAAGCCTTGGGCCGTGTTCTTGCCCAAGATTTATGCGCCTCCCAGGATACCCCGCCGCACGACAATTCTGCGGTCGATGGCTACGCGGTTTATTTCGATGATCTGAACGCCGGCGCCGAGACCCGTTTGCGTGTCACCGGCCGCATCGCCGCCGGCCACCCTTTGAACCGCGCTGCCCGCCGGGGTGAAGCGGTGCAAATTTTCACCGGTGCGCCGATGCCGCTTGGCCAGGATGGCGACGGCCCCGATACAGTCTTCATGGTCGAAGACTGCAACATCGAAGGCGAGGTGGTGATCTTGCCGGCGGGCATTAAATTGGGCGCCAACCGCCGCCGCGCCGGCGAAGATGTGAAGGCCGGCGCTGTTGTCTTGAAAGCGGGCGGACGGCTCCGGGCTCAAGAAATTGCAATGGCGGCGTCCCTTGGGCTTGCCGAAATTGAAGTGCGCGCGCGGCTTCGCGTCGGCGTATTTTCCACCGGCGACGAAGTGCGCGAGCCGGGCACGGCGCTGGATGCGGGCTGTATCTATGACGCCAATCGCTACGCCTTGATGGCGATGCTCGGCCGGCTTGGCGCCGATGTGACGGATATGGGAATTTTCAAAGACAACCGCGCCGAAGTTGAAGCCGGCCTCGCCGCCGCCGCCGCCGATTACGATCTTCTGATGACGTCCGGCGGCGTCTCCAAAGGCGAAGAAGATCATGTGCGGGCTGCGATCGATAGCCTCGGCGCCGTCAATTCCTGGAACCTGGCGATCAAACCCGGCCGGCCGATGGCGCTCGGCCATATATCGGGGAAGGGCCGTGACACGCCGTTCATCGGGCTACCCGGCAACCCGGTTGCGGTGATGGTGACGTTTTTACGCATTGCCCGACCGATCGTTTTGTTGTTGCAAGGCGCCCGCGCCGTCGATCCGGCCTTCTTCAAAGTCGCCGCTGATTTCGATTATGATAAAAAACCCGGCCGCCGCGAATGGCTCCGCGCCGCCCTTGCCCAAGATGCCGACGGAAATTTATGCGCGGCCAAATATCCCGACGACGGATCGGGGATCATATCGTCGATGGTTGCCGCCGATGGATTGGTCGAATTGGCTGAAGACTTAACCCAAATTCGCAAAGGCGCGTTAGTCGATTTTCTTCCCTTCAGCGAAGTCATGAGCTAGGAACGTAATTATTATGAAGGTTCTCTATTTTGCCTGGCTGCGCGAGCGGACCGGTGTCGCCGAAGAAGACATTGCGCTTGAGGACGGCGTTAAAGATGTCGCCGGCCTGATCGACTGGATGAAAACCCGGGGCGGGTTGTTCGAAGCCGCGTTCACGGAAATGGTCGTCGTCCGCGCCGCCGTCAATCAGGTGCATGTGCAAATGGACCATGAAATCACCGACGACGATGAAATTGCCTTCTTCCCGCCGGTTTCCGGAGGCCGTTAAGTGATCCGCATCCAAACAGATGATTTCGATGTCGGCGCCGAGATTGCCGATTTAAGGGCGCGGGCGGGCACATCCGGCGCCGATATCGGCGGCATTTGTACCTTCGTTGGTGTTGTTCGGGGCGGCGCCGGCGAGGACAAAATCACGGCCATGTCCCTAGAACATTATCCAGGCATGACGGAAAAGGAATTGGCGCGGATCGAGGGCGAAGCGAATTCACGCTGGCCACTGGCCGATAGCTTGATCGTTCATCGCACCGGTCGGCTTGCGCCCGGCGATCAAATCGTTCTCGTACTGACCGCTTCGCCGCACCGCAAAGCCGCGTTCGAAGCTTGCGAATTTCTGATCGATTGGCTCAAAACCCAGGCGCCATTTTGGAAATCGGAAGAAACCGAAGGCGGCGCCCGCTGGGTCGAAGCCAAGAATTCCGACGCCGCCGCCGCGGCTAAGTGGAAGTGAATCCTTATTAGTGGGCGGCGGCCCGGCCGGCCACCACATCTTCGGCTTCTTTTCCGGTGAATTCCTGCAATCGGTCGAACTTCCAATCGAACGACGCGATGCCTTGGGTCAAGGAGCGCAGCTCGTTAATCAGGTCGAGGGTTTCAGATTCCGGCATATGCGCCGAAACTTCATCCCATCCGGGCCAGCCGTCCTTGGGCTCGAACCCCAAAATCTGACCGCGCCGGCCGCTGATCAGCCGCTGCACTTTGGAGGTAAAATCGCTTGGCGCCGAAATACTCACTTCGAATATCGGCTCCAACAACACCGGCGAGCATTTGGGCATGCCTTCGCGCATCGCCAGCGATCCCGCCATCTTGAACGCTTGCTCTGACGAATCGACCGCGTGGAACTGGCCGTCGTTCAATTCAACGCAAATATCGACAACCGGAAATCCAAGCGGGCCGCGCGCCATATAATCCTTAACGCCGTGTTCGACGGCGGGAATATATTGTTTGGGCACGACGCCGCCGGAAATCGAATTGGTGAATTGAAAACCCGATCCCCGCGGCAGCGGTTTGATTTCCACATGCACATCGCCGAATTGACCATGACCGCCCGATTGTTTCTTGTGGCGGGCATGTTGGTTCACCGGTTTACGGATCGTTTCCTTGTAAGCCACTTGCGGCAAATGGGCGTCCACCTCGAGCTTGTTGCGATTGGCCAGGCGTTCGATGGCGATGCGCAGATGGGTCTCCCCTTGCCCGCGAAATATTTGTTCGCCGGTGTCGGGGTTGGCGCCATAGCTCAAAGATGTGTCTTCTTCGACGATCTTTGCCAGAGCGGTCGCCAATTTTACTTCGTCGTCGCGCTTGCCCGCCCGGATCGACAGCGCATAGACCGGCGCCACCGGCTTTGGCCAATCGACCCCTTCGGCGTTGCCCGAAGCCGACAACGCATCACCGGCATGGATTTCATCCATGCGGCCAAACGCCACCACATCGCCGAGGCTTGCCTTGGCGGCTTTGTCTTGCCGCGCGCCGAACATTTTGGATATGCCGCTGACCCGCGTGCCGTTGAGAGTGCTGCCATCGGCAATTTCGCCGCGCCAGACGCGGGCATAGGTTAACTTGCCCGAAGACGCGCCGTTATTAATTTTGAAAGCCTGGGCGAGCGGCTCGCCGCCGGCTTCGATGCCGTGACGTTCCGCCGTCTGCACCGCTTCGGGCGCTTCGTGGCGCAAGGCTTTCATCAACCGCGTGATGCCGGTTTCTTTTTCGGCCGATCCGAAGAACACCGGAACAATGGCAGCGTGTTGCAGATCATTGCGCAAATTCTCGTACACGTCATCGGTTGCCGGAACAACGTCTTCCAATATCTGTTCCATCAGCGTGTCGTTGAAATCGGCCAGCGTTTCCAACAATACATTCCGCTCTTGCCCGGTCCGGCCCGACAATTCCGCCGGAACTTCGATCAAATCCGACGGCCCGCCGTCCGCCCATTTGAAAGCGCGCCCGCTGACAAGATCGACAAAGCCGGTGATGGCATCGCCGTCGCGGATCGGGATTTCGCGCAGCACCAGCGGGCGGTGGGTTAAGGCTTGCAAGGCATCAAAGGTATCTTTGACCCGGGCTTCGGCGGAGTCCATTTTGTTGATAAAGACGATGTAAGGCAGCCCGTTGCGGTCCATTTCCCTCATGATGCGGGCGGCGGCGTTCGCTTTGCCGGCGCCCGGATCAACCACCACAACGGCGATATCGGCGACCATCATGGCGTTGAGCGAGTCTTGGGCGAGTTCGACCGAGCCGGGGCAATCGATAAAGGTCCAATCTTCGTCCAGATATTTTGCACTGGCGATATTCATCTCGACGCTCATATTGCGGGCGCGGGCTTCGGGCGACGAATCGCCGACGCTATTTCCATCGCCGACGCTGCCCTTGCGCTTTAGCGCGCCCGAGGTATCGAGCAGGCTTTCAAGAAGGGTGGTTTTTCCCGACAGATACGGGCCGACAATGGCGGCGCATCTTGGGGCGGATGATTGCTTTACGGCCATACGTTCCTCCCAATATATCCAAGCGATCGGCAACTTCTCCGCCGCCTAGGAAATTAGGGGCGCGGCATTGCCTTACCTAAAATAGGGTAGTCGCCTTATCGGGGGGTCTTCAAGGGAAAAGGAGCAAATCGGCCCTTAAGAAAGCGCCGCCGTTGCCCGTTGGATACGCTGACAGGCGTCTTCCAGGATTTCCGTCGATGTGGCGTAGGAAATGCGGAAATGGGGCGCCAGCCCGAAGGCGGTTCCGAGCACCACGGCGACGCCTTCGGCGTCGAGAAGGTAATTGCAGAAATCACCGTCGTTTTCGATTTTCTTGCCGTCGGGCGTCTTTTTGCCGATCAGATCGGCGCAGGACGGATAGACATAGAAGGCGCCTTCCGGCGTCAGACATTGGATGCCGGTCGCCTGGTTGAGCATCGACACCACCAGATCGCGGCGGTCTTTGAAGGCGGCATTGCGCTCGACGAGGAAATCCATAGGCCCGTTGAGGGCCGCGATCGACGCCGCTTGCGCAATGGATGTGGCGTGCGAATTGATTTGCGACTGCACCTTGTTCATGCCGGCGACCAATTCCTTGGGCCCGCCCACATAGCCGATGCGCCAGCCGGTCATGGCGAAGGCTTTGGAAACGCCATTGAGGGTCAGCGTCCGGTCATAGAGGCCCGGTTCGATCTGAGCCGGCGTCGTGAATGTAAAATCGTCATAAATAATATGCTCATACATATCATCGGTCATGACCCAGACATGGGGGTGGCGCATCAGCACATCGGTCAGCGCCTTCAATTCATCCCGCGTATAGGCCGCCCCGGTCGGGTTGGACGGCGAATTGAGTATCAGCCATTTGGTCTTCGGCGTAATCGCCGCTTCCAATTGTTCGGCCTGCATCTTGAAATTATTTTCCGCCGTGCATTCGACGACGACCGGCGTGCCGTCGGCCAGCAAAACGATATCGGGATAGGATACCCAATAGGGCGCCGGGATAATCACTTCGTCGCCCACATCCAGGGTCGCCATCATGGCGTTGTAGATGCTTTGCTTGCCGCCGGCCGCCACTTGAATTTGGTCGGGCGTATAGGTCAGGCCGTTTTCGCGCTGGAACTTACCGCAGACGGCTTGGCGCAGCGCCATCGAGCCGGGCACATCGGTGTATTTGGTATAGCCGTCGTTGATTGCCTTGACCGCCGCTTCTTTGA
>JABMOP010000247.1 GCA_013204125.1 Rhodospirillales bacterium
CCGCCAAATAGTCGTTCATCATCTGAATATGATCTTCTGGTGGAAGGATTTCCCCGGCCCGCATCAAAAGATAAACCTCCGAAGACGGCGCCTTCCAGGGCTGGTCAGAGCGGTATTGATAGACTTTACGGACCGTGCGGCGGTGTTCGTTGTAAAGTGTGATGGAATTTCTGAGATCGTCGTCACTGATTTTACAGCTGCCCAATTTTTCCAGGCCGGCCATCAATTCTCGAAGATCGTTGAGATAAAATTCGCCGCCGATGTCACTGCGATAATTCTGCGGCGTGTCAAAATAGCGGGTATAGACGTCGGGGAACATCAATTTCCAGATGCCCGACAGATTGCGGATCACATCGCAGGTGCTGGGAAACAGCATGCCATCGACAAAATTCAGACGCTCGGTGACGCCAAGTTCTACGGTCGAGCGCGGGATGCGGCAGATATAGCTTTGGTAATAAGCATCTCCATGAATAACTTCCAGAGAATCACCGCCGCCAAGCACACCCAAGGGCAACATGCCGGCTGCGTGGATGATTTCGCGCGGAACGTAAATGGGCATATAGCCGACGACTTTGCGGCCCTTCTCTGCTTCCTTCCACTTCCGTGCCGACGAGAAGTTTAAATCTTCGAATAGTTCTTCACATTTTTGGACGATTTCATTTAGGGACATGGCTATCTATTTTCCCATTTTGCCTTACGTTTCTCCAAAAAGGCCTCAAGGCCTTCCACAGCGTCTCGCGTTTCCATCAAACCTTGAAGGTAGAGAATTTCGAGCCGTTCAAGCTTGCCCGCCATCTCATTTGCAAATTCTCCCCTGGCTGCGGTGACGGCATAACGAAGCACGGCGGCGCTTTTGCCCGCCAGACGGTCGTCGAAATAAGCCAAGGCAGCGCCTTCGGGATCACCGGAAATTGCGGAAATCAGCCCCATTTCCAAGGCTTCGGCGGCATCCACCGAGCGGCCGGAAAACAATAAATCTTCGGCCTTGGCCTGACCGATCATCGGCGGCAACAAGCAACTGGCCGCCGGCGCGAAGACGCCAACCATGATTTCGGGCTGGCCGAATTTGGCATCGGTCTCCGCAAAGATCATGTTTGCCGCGCAGGCGACTTCCAACCCGCCGCCGAGGCATTGACCGCGCGCCGCCACCAATACCGGTACCGGCGATTTCAAGATAGTCACGACCAACGCGTTCATCGATTTTATCATGGCGGCGCAGTGATCGGGCAAATGCTCTTCGACGCTGGCGCCGAAGGAAAAATTGGAGCCGTCGTGGTCGATCAATACGGCCAGCACGTCTTCGTTGGCGGCATGGGTAGCAAAGGCTGTGTCCAGGGCGGCGATCATTTCCGCATTGATGATATTGGCCTTGGGCCGGGAAAGGCGCAGCCGTAAAAGCTTGCCGCTCCGATCGAACCAGACCTTCAGGGGATTATCAGCCATTGGATCCCCCCGTGCCCGGCATTAGGCTTTCGGTTAAATCATCGGTCCAAGGCACGCCCGCCGCCATAGCTTGGCGCAAGGCAACAAAATCAATTTCACGCCCTGTTTCCTTGGTGCCTTCGTTAAAAGCGCGGAAACCGGCGCGGGCTTCGGTCATCATGTTGAGCGCCAACCATGCCCGGTGATCTTCTTTATTACAGTTCCAGGCATCGATCTTGGGTTTGCGAAGTTGCTCGATGGTTTTGGTGGTGCATTCGGGGAAGGTCATCAACAATTTGGCGCATAATTCTTCGATTTTTTCGTCGAGCGCCGATAAATCAATTTCGCCGGATTTGATCTTGGCTTTCCCTTCTGCAAATTCATCGCCGGTTTTAAATTCGCCGTGGATGACGCGCCCCATATCGTCGGTGAAGCGATCCAAAACCACTGTCGGATTGGGCGTATAGGCGCCATCTGTTTTCAAAGCCGGCGCCGTATCCATGATAATGCCAAGCCGCGCCGCTTTATGGGCGGAAAACGGCTCGCAGAGGACGCCCGATACCATTGCTTGTTCGCTGCCGATCATGATGGGAAGGAAATCCGTGGCGCCGCCGATCGGCGCCGATCCGTGCTTAGGCCCGGCTTGACCAAAATTGGCCAAATCCTGAGCAATGGAGAAATCACACGCCATGCCCATTTCCTGGCCGCCGCCAACGCGGAGCCCGTTAACGCGGCATATTACCGGCTTGTCGCAGCCCAATATGGCGCTGACCATATCGTTGAAAAGCCGCATATAGCCGCGGTATTCCTGGTGGTTGCCGGCGTAATATTCGGCATATTCCTTGACGTTGCCGCCGGAACAAAAGGCCTTGTCGCCGGCGCCGGTCAAGACAACCGCATTGACGTTGCGCGCCGCCGACGCATTGCGAAACGCGAGGATCATGCCTTTCACCATGTCGGTGGTGTAGGAATTGAACTGCGCCGGATTATCGAGTGTGATCCAGGTGTTATAGAGGCCTTCCGCGACATCGCCGCTCGGCGTCCGTGCCGGGCGGTTTTCAATTTTGAGTCCCTCCACCGACCAATCATCGATCAACACGTGGCTTTTCAATTCGCCTGGAGCGGTTTCTGCGATAACACTAGCCGTATCTTTGGGCATACCTATTTCCAATCTCGCTCAATCGCCCGGGATCAAAACAAGGCGCGCTTTGTTTTGATGGGCCTGAACCAGTTCAAACATGGCGTTGATATCGTCCAGCGGACGATGCTCGACAAAAGATTTAACGTTAATTTTCTGATCCAAGACTAAATCCAGGACCTCCGGATAGTAACGCGGCGGGCAGCCCCAATTGCCGAGGGCGCGCGCGTGAAAGGCCATCAGGTTCGATAACCGCACTTCAACCCGGTCCATGGTAAAGCCGACAACACCGAGCGTCGCGCCATGCACCAGAAGGCCAAATGCGGTTTCCTGACCTTTGGCCGTGCCGGAACATTCAAAAATAATCCATTCGGTGGTTCTTAAATTATTATCCGAAGCAAACGCCGTCACAGCTTTGCGCAATTCCCGCCCCGGATGGTCTTTGGGGTTCAAAGCCAAGGCTGCGCCGTGTTCGGTCATTGTTTTAAGTTTTTCTTCGTCAATATCGACAACGACAACCGTCGCGCCGAACGAAGCCGCGATTTGCGCGCAATATCCGCCGACACCGCCTATGCCGACGACGACAACTAGATCATCGGGACCGACATCGGCCTGAATGACGGCTTGGTATGGCGTTGTGACCGCATCGGCAATCACCGATAGATCCGCCAGATCAAGGCCGGCTTTCGCTAACCGGGTTTCATCCACTTCGCATAAGCCATGAAACGGCACAACAATGTGCGACGCAAAACCGCCTTGAATATCATAGCCGGGCATAACTTGATTGCGGCAGATGGTTTCTTTACCGCGTTTGCAGTGATCGCAAATGCCGCACGGGATAACTGCAGGAACAATAACCGCTTTACCCGCCCAACCTCGGGCTTTGGGGCCGGCGGCAATCACCCGGCCGCTAACTTCGTGGCCAAGCGCTAGAGGTAGTTCGTGAGTTGTGCGAACGCCATCGTAGAAATAGCCCAAATCCGTATGGCAAACACCGCAGCCGGCAATTTCAACAACGACTTCGTTATCGCCGATCGGGCTCAGATCAAAACCGGCACGCTCCATCGGCTTGCCCGGTTCTCTCATTTCCCAGCGGTATGCCGCATGGCTCATTTTGTCTCCCTTAATCTAATAGTTTGATTATTCGGTATTACAGTACCGATTTACTCTTTTAGAGTCAACACTAGAAATTAGGTTTTTTGCAGCGCCGCAAATTTGGGGTTATGTATGTGTCTTGGGCCACCGAGAAACGGTCGTAATCCATCCATCAAAAGGGCAGGATCATTGCAAAACCATAAAGTCAGAACCTACCCATCCGCCGAGAATCTTGCCGTTAGCGATCAACTGGCCTGGAAAATTGCCGAGGTGGCTACCGATCCTGCCGAAGTGGACGCAGACGTTACGGAGATGGTTATCAACCGCATGATCGATAATGCGGCGGTGGCCGTGGCCTCCCTTAATCGCCATCCGGTTATCAGCGCGCGCGCCCAGGCTCTCGCCCATGGGCGGGTCGGCGGCGCAACCGTGTTCGGCGCGCCCGGCAACCAGCTAGTCCACGCCGAATGGGCGGCCTGGGCAAATGGCACTGCGGTGCGCGAATTGGATTACCACGATACATTTTTGGCCGCCGATTATTCTCATCCAGGCGACAATATCCCGCCCCTAATTGCGGTTGCTCAGCAGATGGGGGGAAACGGGCATGATCTGATCCGCGGTATCGTCACCGGATATGAAATTCAGATCGATCTGGTAAAAGGGATTTGCCTGCACGAACACAGAATAGATCATATCGCCCATCTCGGCCCATCGGCGGCGGCGGGGATCGGAACGCTATTGAAGCTCCCAAGCGAAACAATTTACCAAGCGGTCCAACAAGCCCTTCACGTCACGATCTCCACCCGCCAATCCCGCAAGGGCGCCATATCGTCCTGGAAAGCCTTTGCGCCGGCTCATGCGGGCAAG
>JABMOP010000248.1 GCA_013204125.1 Rhodospirillales bacterium
ATGGCGTCCGCATCGGCAATGTCGCCTTTGATGAAGGTCGCCCCATCTCCGGATAATGTTGGTTCTGTTTGATCGAAGACCGTGACGCTATGTCCGCGCTGGACCAATTCGCCGACCACATAGCTGCCGAGAAAGCCGGAGCCGCCGAATACGATAACTTTATATGCTTTGCGATCATTCATGGAGGGGTATCACCGATTGAAATGTTCCACCAAATGGCCGATTGCGCTCCGCCCCATGGCTAAAATAGATTCTTCGGCAGAACCGCCTGTATGGGGCGTGCAGTACAAATTGGGAAGGCCTAGAAATTCTTTATCTTCGCACGGTTCAACATCGAATACATCGATCGCAGCACCGGCGATCACGCCGCTTTTAAGCGCCGTTTTCAAATCTGCCTGATTAACGATGCCGCCACGGGCGATATTAATGAAATAGGACGTTGGCTTCATTTGGCCTAATGTATCGGCGTTGATCATATGGCGTGTTTTATCATCAAGCGGCGTGTGGACGGTAACGATATCGGCTGATCTAAATATTTCTTCCTTACTTGCCTCAGTGACATCCTGTTTTCGGTAATAATCCGCCTGATCGATAATATCGTTTACCAAGATTTGGCAACCAAATGGTTGCAAAAGCGAGATCAGCTCTTTGCCGATATGGCCGACACCGATGATGCCAATGGCATGGCCGGAAATTTGCGTGCCGCCATCCTTTTCCCAATTGCCCTCGGCCCGCAACCGGCGTTCCGAAAACAAGATATTGCGTTGAAGCCCGATCATCAGACACAGCGCCATTTCGGCAACGCCGCGCCGGTTGACGCCGCCGGTCCAGCCAACGCGGACGCCGCGATCGCGGCACGCATCTTGATCGACGCTATCCAAACCAACCCCATATTTGGAAACAATTTTTAAGTCCGGGCATTGATCGAGAAACGAGCCGGTGATCGGCTCCAAGCCGATAACCCCGCCTTCGACACCTTGAAAAAATGCGACCAATTCGTCGCCATCCAAAGTCGCGCCGCCGTCATTGAAGGTGACATTGGCGAAGGCGTCCGATATTTCCTGCCGCAGAACCGGATGTTTTGAAAAACTGCGGGAAGCGACTTTGACGACCGGTGCCGTCATTTGAGACCCGCCTCTGATATATTGGCTACCAGTTCTTGCGCCGCCTTTACGATTTGGGGGGTGTCGATCCCATAAAGCCTATGTAATTCGTCGCGGTTGCCATTGACCACCTCAAAACCGTCTTTAAGCCCTAAACGTTTGATCGGCGGCAATGGCGTCTTCGTAATGGGCGCATCAATCAGCGTTTCGGCGACAGCGCTTCCCATGCCGCCTTCGAGCGATTGTTCTTCGACTGTTAAAATGGCGTCATATTCGCCCAGCACCGACGTAAGTCTAGCGCCATCAATGGGTTTGACGCGCACCAGATCGATAACCCCCGCGTCGATGCCGGCGCTTCGAAGCTCTTCCGCGGCGGCCAGCGCTTTGTGGACCAAATAGCCGCAAGCGATGATGGCCACCTGGCTGCCCTTTATCAGGTGCCCGAAACCATTTTTGAGCGCCCCCTCAAACGCGCCGCCATAGATCGGCGCCAGGGGTTGGCGTTCAAGCCGAATATAGCGAAACTTCGGATCCTCAACAGCCAACCGGGCGATTGATGCGGCGGCTTCGGCATCGGCCGGGCTTAGCACTTCGATGCCGTTGAGCGCCCGCATGCAGGCAATGTCTTCGGGCGTGAAATGAGTGAGCGTTGCATGATCGTAGCCAAGGCCGACGCCAACGGCGATCAATGTCACCGGCAAATTCATCGACGAGAGGACACATTTAATCTGTTCATAGCATCTGGCGGTAATAAACGGCGCCATTGCGTAGAGGAAAACTTTCTTTCCCGATAGCGCTAGGCCCGAAGCCAAATCCACCATGTTTTGTTCTGAAATACCGGCATGAATGAACTGGTCCGGAAAATCGGCGCGGAAACCATCGAGCGCGGCGGCGCCTAAATCGGCTGAAATAAAGAGGACATCCTTATCTTTGCGCGCCGCTTCCAAGATTGTGTCGATCACGGCATCGCGCATGAGTTGAGGTTTGGCGGCCATATCCATCAAGCCCCTGCCCCACCCGCTTCAAGACCAAGTTCGGTGCGCGCTTGCTCGATCTGAGATTGATCGGGCATACGGTTATGCCATTCGGAACGTCCTTCCATGAAGGATATCCCCTTGCCCTTAACCGTATTGGCGATGATGGCGAGTGGGCGTCCATGGGTTTTCCCGGCGCGACCAAGCGCCGCCGATATCTCGCCAAAATCGTGCCCATTAATTGAAACGGCGTCCCAGCCAAAGCTGCGCCACTTGCCTTCTAAATCACCCAATTCGACCAAATCTTCGGTGCGCCCAAGAATGCAAAGCTGGTTGCGATCAACAATGGTGATGAGATTATCCAATTTGTGATGGGCCGCGAACATGGCAGATTCCCAAATCGAGCCTTCATAACATTCGCCATCGCCGACCAGAACGAAGCTGCGGTAGCTTTTGCCGTCTTGGCGGGCCGCCAGGGCAAAGCCCGCGCCCATGCCGACCCCGTGACCAAGTGACCCTGAAATTCCTTCGATGCCGGGAATGCGAAAATCGGCATACATGCCCAAAAGTCCGCCCGGTTCGGTAAAGCGTTGCAATTCGGCGGCGTCGTAATACCCTATATCCGCCAGGATCGGATATAAAACCATCGCCGCATGGCCTTTGGATACGATAACCCGGTCGCGGTCCGGATAATCGGCATTGCCTTCTTGGTAATTTAAGACGCCGCCATAGTAGAGCGCGGTCATGATGTCGGCGCAGGAATAGCTGGATGGAATATGGCCTTTCTTCTGGCGCATAACCATTTCGAACAATTCGCGCCGGAGCCACAGCGCCTTTTCTTCAAGATCATTTATGTTCAAGAACTAATCTTCCTATCTAAGCGGCATTGCGCCCTTCTAAAAGTTTGCGGCTTATAGGAATGGCGCGCATTTGCTCGATATGGTCCACCACTTCGGCGCCGAACTTATCGCGCACCAAATCCAAATAGGGCTGGTGCGTAAAATACGTGTCGAACGCCTTATCCCGGAATTCCAAAATATCCGCCGCACTGCAATGATTGTTGCTGAGCGGTTTGGCGTTATACCCGTGCTGGGAAAAATCTTTCCACGTATCGGGCAGCTCCAGCCCAGCGGCGACCGCAGAATCGTAGAGCGCCGACCCCGGATAGGCCATGGCCGAATAGAAATTCGCAAATTCGCAGTTCAATTCCAACGCCAAGTCCAGGGTTGCCTGCATGCGCTCAACATTGTCGTCCGGTAGGCCGAAAATATAATTGCCGATAATATTGATGCCCGCAGCCTGAATGCGCCGGACGACATCAATGATGTCGTCATTTCCATATTTCTTCAGCGCGCCGTCGCGCACATGGTCACTGGCGCTTTCGATGCCAAGGCACAGCCAATTGATGCCGGCCGCTTTTAAGTGCTCTAAAAATTCATCCTGCACCGAATCAACCCTGGCATAGGCCCAGATATTGACTTTGTAATCGCGGGATTTCAGAAGCTCACAGATGCCAAGTACGTGGCTTTTGTTGAGAACGAACATCTCGTCGACAAATTTGATGTTTTTAATGCCGTAGTTTTCAACCAGAAAGTCAATTTCCTTGATAACCGTTTCCGGTTTCCACATGCGGTAGGACGATTTGCCGAACGGCGAATTGATGCAACAAAAAGAACAATGGTAGGGGCAGCCGAGACTGGTATGGATGGAGGCGTAAGGCTGGCGTTCGTTGATGTGTTCGAAACTGTGCCAATTATGCGCCCGGTAGCGGTCCATGGGAAGAAGATCCCAGGCGATGCCCGGCATTTCTTCGTCCAGATCGATAATCAACGGCTCGGCACTACGCGGCGGCATGATTTTAGCGCCGTCGCGCCACCACAGGCTCGGGATGTTGGAATAATCGTTCTTGCGAGCGGCCACCGCCTGGAAGGTTTTGAGGATCGTAACCGGCCCTTCCAAATCGCAGACGAAATCGACCGCCTCTTCTTCCATGGTGAGGAGGGGAAGCGCCGATGGGTGGGTGCCGGTCATCATGACCTTGGCGTTTGGATCTGCTTCCTTAATTTTTTGGGCGATGGCGCCGGCGGCGCTCATGTTCTGGGTCGATGCCGATGGCTGGAGACCATAGACGACAATAACGATTAATTTTGCATCGTAATCACCGGTGGCGACTTGAGCGACCATATCGGCGCTGGCACCCATGGCCGGCGCATCATAGATGGCAGCGCTCAGTCCTTTCTTGCGCACATAGGTCGCGTACAGACCGGCAAACACCGGCGGTTCGATCGCCGAAAATTCGTCGCCCAATCCTTGATAGGTTTGTTTCCTGTCGCCGGGATTAATGAACAGGACATCCACGCTTTCGGCCATTCCGGCTTCTCCCACCATATTTAATAGGTGTACGGCATTCTAGCCGACAATAATTTCGAACATATTAGCCGATTACGGTTAACCAATGGTGACTCATTCGCCCCATTTAGTGACCGATCAAGGC
>JABMOP010000249.1 GCA_013204125.1 Rhodospirillales bacterium
GCACATATCCATGATTATCAGCGGCACAATTTCCTTTCTATTGGCATCGGTCCTGGCGACTTCGTTCATAAGCGGAGTTTTGAGCCTTGGCGGCGGCACCCTCCTGATGGGTATCTTCGCTTGGGTATTACCGGTATCGGTGGCCATGACGCTGCACGGCGTCACCCAGTTTACGTCCAATTTGTCGCGCTGGTGGCTCTACCGCACTTATACATGCTGGTCCATTTTGCGCGGATATTTCATCGGCGCCGCGCTGTGCATCGCCTTATTCTCGGTTGTCGCCTACGTGCCGGATAAGGTGGTTCTGTTTCTCCTCTTGGGCGCCCTGCCCTTCATCAATGTTCTATTGCCCAAAAAACTAAGCCTCTCGATCGCCTATCCCGGCGGATCATTCGTTTGCGGCGTGGTCAATTCGGCCTGTCTTTTAACCGCCGGCGTTTCGGGACCGATCCTCGATGTGTTCTACGTCAAATCTGGCCTCACCCGGTTCCAGATCATTTCAACCAAAGGCTTTACCCAAACCATCGGACATTTGGCCAAAATATTTTATTTCGGCACATTTTTAAGGCTGTCCGGCGAAGTCGATAGCGACCTGCCCTATTGGGTGTTTGTGGCCTCGGTGCCGTTGGCGTTCTTCGGTGTCTGGCTCGCCAAACGCGTTATTCATGCCATTTCCGACGATCAGTTCCGCAACTGGACACAAATCACCACATTAGGCATCGGCGCCTTGTTCATCGGCCGCGCGTTTGCGTTGATGACACACCCATAACACCCTGAAAATTATTTAGATCCCAGCGTATTAACGCCATCCCAATCGGCGGGCGGCGGCGTTTCCGCATAAGCCCTGGCGCGTTCGGCAAATACCTTGGATACCGGATCGATCTCGGCCAATCCCTCGAAGCCCAGCGCCGCTTCGGTAAAGTTCCGATTATAATAGTAATCCAGATAGGTTTCGAACTTCGATAATAATTGCTGCGTTTCACCGTCAATTTCACCAGCGAGACCCAAGGGCTGGTAGATCGTCACCGGTGTTGTACGCCCAACCACCCGGATTTTATCGACCTCGCGGAAAGTGAAATGCGCGCCGCATAGCTCGCGCGTCCGCTCGCCAACCAAGATTTCGGTCGCATAAAATTTATTGGCGCCTTCGAGCCGAGCGCCGAGATTGGCCGCGTCGCCCATAGCCGAATAGGAGAACCGCCGCCTGGAGCCGATATTGCCGACCAGCATATCGCCGGAATTGACGCCGATGCGCGCACGCAACACATCTCCGTCGGGCAACTGAAACCGTTCTTGAATTTCAGTCAGGCGTTTCTGGCTTTCCATCGCAGCCAATACCGCATTTATCGCATGATCAGAATCGTCCATCGGGGCGCCGAAAACACCGGTAATGGCATCGGCAATGTATTTTTCGATATAGCCGTTATGGTCCTCGATGATATTGGACATTTCGGTCAAATATTCATTGAGAAACCGAACAACATCTTCCGGCGATAATTTTTCGGAAAGCGTGGTGAAGGCGACGATATCGGAAAAGAAAATCGATACCTCGCGGGCTTCACCGCCGAGTTTTGGCAGACGTTCGCTTTCAACCATTCGGTCAACCACGGCGGGCGGCATATAAAGAGAGAATATTTTCCGTAAATACCGCTTGTCCTTATCGGCGATACTGATCCGGTATCCAAAAAGCGCAGCAAACGCCAAACCGCCGGCGGCGACAGGGTCGTACAAGGGAAGCACGTAGCCTTCTGCGAATATGGTGGTCGCGAAACCGAACCAGACTATGACGCCGCCGCCGAATACCAGCCCCGCAAGCGACGGCGAAAACACCAACGCTAATACACCTGTCGCCAACGCCAACATAAATGTCACGCTGTATTCCGCCAATTTAACCGGCCTTTGAAGGGCATCGCCGCGCAAAATATTATTGACCGCCGCCGCGTGAATATAGACGCCCGGAATGGTGTCGCGCAGTTGACCCGATTTGGTTATGCCCTTCATCACCGGCAATTGGCAGCGCGGCTGATACCGATCGGCCTCGACCCCGGTGGCAAATCTTTTGGACGTCAATTTTCGGTCTTCAACATCCAATACGGTGCCGAGCAATACGGTTTTTCCGGAAAAATGCTTCTCAAAAAACGCTGTATCTCCTTTTTTGGCGCAGGCAAATAGATCGGCAACCGAAAAAGTGGGAACAGGTTCGGGACCCCCTTGAAA
>JABMOP010000250.1 GCA_013204125.1 Rhodospirillales bacterium
CGGCGCCGGCAGCCGGTTCGGCCAGCGACGCCAGGACCAATTGATCCTGCCCGGCAATGGAGATGGACCTCAATTTCCAGCAATCCAGTTCCGACCAATTATCACAAATGGCTACGATTGCCGCGTAAAACGGTATCCCATCGGTGTCCGGTCGTTCCCCGGTCGCCATCAGGCTGCCGCGAATTGAATACACTTTTGGCTCCGGGTGTGTGCCGGGGACGGAGAGGCTGATTTTATAGCGCTGCTGTTCGATTTGCCTGGAAATGTACCAGGTGCCGGCATTTTCAATTTGAACCCGGCTAGGTTCACGGGAAATTTGCTTCTTAGAAGCATTTAAGGAATCTAAATATACAAAGGCTGCCGCGCCAATACCCGCCAGGAAGACAAATAAAATCAATATGCGGCGCATAACTTGAATAACTCCTCAATCGCAGGGCTTAGACCGCGCTTCTAACTTGCGCCAAATCTTAGTTTGCGAAAATATAATGTCCAGAAATTTAAGAATGGTAATAATCGGATTGATGCCGGGCCAATTACAGAAGAATATCCTTGCGATGGATTGCCGTTCCGCCCACAAATGGCATATCGGGCGGCCCATAGCTCCTACAAAAACTGTTTGGTGGATGATGGCACATCGCATCACATTCTATTGTTTCTTATTCACAATGCTGCTTGCGCCGTTACCATTTGCGTCCAACCGTCCGTGGTCCGAAACTCTTCTGTTCACTTTTATCGGACTGATACTGATCGCCGAAATATTGACCGCACAAGGGAGCGGCCAATCCGACAAGCAATTTCTAATTCGAATGTTCCCGGGTTTAATCATTTGGATTGGCGTCGCCGCCTGGGCGGCGGTACAAGTCATGCCGGGCTTGTCCGAACAATTGGTTCACCCGTTGTGGCAGGAAGCCTCGGATATTATAGGCCGTCCCGTAACGGCGACCATCAGCCTCGATCCCGGGGCGACACGCATCGCGCTTATGCGGTTTTTATCTTACGGCGCGGTCTTCTGGATTGCCGCCCGGTTTTGCCGAAATCATGATAATGCGGCTCAGACTCTGAGATGGTTCGTGGCCGCGTCGGGGCTCTATGCCCTCTATGGATTTATTGTGTTTGTCACCGGCAATGAAACCATCCTGTGGTACGATAAATGGGCTTATCGGTCGGACTTCACCAGCACGTTCGTCAATAGAAATACCTACGCCACCTTCGCCGGTCTGGGGTTCCTTGCCAGCGTCGTCCTGACCTTCGAGTCCATGGGACGTGCGCTGCGCGGAAACGAAACAATGCAGCAGTTTACCGGTGCTATTATCGAGTGGTTTTTAACTCGCTCGTGGATGCCGATTTCGGCGATGATCCTGACATTCATCGGATTGCTCCTTTCCCATTCGAGGGGCGGGCTTTTAAGCACTTCTCTCGGTTTCTTGGTGCTTGCTATCGCGGTGCTTCGCACCGGTGTGATCGGCAAGCGCCTCGGCTATGGAATGATCGCCGCGGCCATGATCGCCGGCGTGGCGGGGTTCAATCTGAGCGGCGACGTGGTGTTGAAACGGCTCAGCACAACTTCGGCAACGGCTGAGTTGCGCGGCGAAGTATATGCGCGCACGGTGGATGCGATTTCGAGAAACCCATGGCTGGGTACAGGTTATGGGACCTACGAATATGCCTTTATGGCCTACAAGACCCCGGCGCTTTCCGATCTAAATTGGGATAAGGCGCACAATTCCTATCTGGAATTGGCGATGGAACTGGGGGTGCCGGCGACGGTCGCCATTTGCGCTGTGTTCTTATGGCTGTTCGGGGTCAATGTGAGTGGGCTGATCCGGCGCCGGCGAAGAAAAAATTATGCGGTTTTGGGTATAGCCGCCGTCGTTCTGGTTGCCGCCCATGCGTTGGTGGATTTCAGCCTGCAAATACCCGGGTTCACGGTGATGTTCGCCTTGATTGCCGGTTTGGCCTGGGGACAATCTTGGCCGTCAGACGAGGGGCGGCGGCGGTAAATTCCGGTGGCCCTCAAGATTTGTTATCTGCCCAAGGCCAATGCTTGCCGGCAAAGCTAAAGACGGCAACGCCGATCATGGCGCCGGCCGAATTTGCGATGGCATCCAATAGGCTCGGAGTGCGGCCGGGGATTAAAGCCTGCCCACCTTCAAGCACGGCCCCATATAGGCAGAGAGCGAGGGTAATGCGGACGGCATTTCCCGGTCGAGGATGTGCCGCCAAGCCAAACAAGCCGAGCACCGCGTAAACGGCGAAGTGCTCCAATTTGTCGGAGATGCCGGTTTCCGGCAGGGTTTCCAGCGGCAGCAAAGACACCATGCCGGTCAGGATGCAGCCGCCATAGAACGCGGCCTTTGTTGCCAAGTCCCACAAGGACATCAATCTGCCCGAGCGCCGGTAATGGCGGCGGTTGCCGATTGCCCCATGGCGCGGATGGCGAGAAAGGCGTGGAAGAGCGTTGGCAACAAGGCGGACACCCCCATGATGACGCCGAAATAGATATTGCGCACGTTTTGCTGGCCAAAGGGATCGGTAAGGGCCTCTAAGAAACGCCCTTCGTACAAAACGGTGCGGGCTTCAAAAGTTTCCGGGTTGGCGAGGATCTGATTGACGATCCATCCGGAAACCACAAACACCAGCAATACCCAAAAAGTGGCGGCGATCGCGATCAGCAGATCGACGCTCAGGAAGGCGACGTAATTGGTGTTGCTGGTCGATGCTAGGGCGCGGCGGACGATGAATAGGGTGATGAATAAAGACAAGCAATCAAAGACGGCGCCAAAGATAGCAACGGGAAAACCTGTCAGCACATATTCGATGGCCTTTGGACCTAAAAGATGTTCGGAATATGCAGTGACCAAGGCCCACCAATAGCACGCCAGATTGAGGCCCACAAAAAACAGGGCAATCTTGGCGTAGAAATAAGACGTTGCCGCCCGCCGGGCCATGAACCAAGCCAAGAATTGGGCGAGACCTTGGCGCCAATGGACAAATATGCTGGACGAAGGGCGCATGGATTATTGTTCAACCTGATTGCCGGTAAGGGAAAGAATTCAACGGATTATATATGATTGGTGCCGCGATTATAACAATGGTTATCGGCTGTTGGAGGGCATAAGGACCCGGGATTTGGTGGGATTTGCCGGGATTTGGTGGGACGGGAAAAGGCTTTGGAGCGAGCTCGTCCCAACGGTGATTTCCCTGTTTAACAGGGAAAATACAGGGAAATTTTGCGATTAAGCCTGAAATAGGCGAGATTAGAGCCAATAATAGATTGATATCGCGCCAGAATTCAGCCCAACTCCCTAAACATCGGAACAGGGAATTTTCTCGACCGAACAGGGGTCCGAAATTGCGGAACAGGGAATTATTCGGTTGGTCAGGCTGCATCGCTCTTTTCGGCCAACCACATTTTAATGAGGGACTGATAAGGCACATCACGTTTATTTGCAGCCACCTTAATCTGCTCCAGCAGACCAATCGGCAAACGGATTGAGATTGCCTTCGTCGTTGTCTTTAAGTTTGGCAGACGTATGTGTTCCGCCATATCCCAATTGACATAATCACTGGAAGCGTGAGATTCCCAGAATTTACGTTCTTCACTTTCGTTCCGAAAAACCGGACGCTTCTTAGGCTTCTTGTTCATAGCAGTTTTTCTCCTTTCGGTGCATGTCGCGTGCCGAGATGACTCGAATGAGCGTGCCGTCCGCTCGAAACGTAAAAGTCAGATGTAGACTTCGTCCGCTATTGGTTTTTCCGAGAGCATGGAAACGTGGTTCCGAATGGCTGTGCCGGACATCACCGACGACAAGCAATGGCGCGTTAAAAAATATTTGCCCTGCCTCTGCCTCGGAAACCCCGTGTTTATCGGCATTTTTCCGGTTGTTTCCAACGTTCCAATCAAAACCAACGAGCAGGTCAAAATCAATCATATTTTGTATATTACTGCAGTATACAAAATTTTGCATGGGATGAGAAAATTTGTTGCCTTGATGTGGGGTGCTATAATGTGCTGCTCTAGCCCAACTGCATGGAGACCTTTGAAATGAAGATATTGTTGATAGCTGTTGCCGCGTGGGCCTTGCTGGTTGCTTCGGCGGATGCAGCGGAGGGAGTTGGTCGTATTCCCAGCGTATTGGGGCCGAGCACCAAGAGTTGCGAAAAATGGGCTGCCGAAAGAAAGTCGGGCGGCGTGGTGGGCTGGCAATATCAGCAATGGCTCACAGGTTACGTCACTGCATACAATCGTTGGGTCGAGGTGGGGAAAGACATTACCTCCGGTATGAATGCCGAAGGACTGTTCGAGCGGATTGATGTCTACTGTCAACAAAATCCGTACGCTAGTTTTGCCAACGCCACCGATGCCCTTATCGAGCATTTGCGGAAGCAAAATAAACGCTAATGGGCCCCGAGGTAACGCCGGAATTCGGTATAGGCGTTCTCACAGGCCAAAAGTTAACGATGTCCGCTCTGGGTCCAGGCTGGGTAAAAACGCTTCATCACAAAACCCCGCAAATGTCATGGCCGGATTCTAACGGACATTAGGAAAACAAAACGTTTTTACCCAGCCTGGACCCCATGCGGACATTCCCAGAGAATTGTTTCCAACCGGTGTATTTGCATCTAGGTTTGGTGCAACACGGCGCAAAGCGAGTTTGCCGGCGCGCGTAATGAGGATCATCCATGTTTGTCGAACGCTACTCCCGGGCGGAGGAACGCATGAATGCCGCCACCCATGCCTTCGGTGCGATGCTCGCCGTGGCAGGGCTGGTTTTTCTTGTTATTCACGCCACTGACGACGGACAGGACGGGAGTCTGCCGGCGGTAATCGTATATGGGTCGGCGATGGTGCTGTTGTTTCTGTTCTCGGCCCTGCATCACACCGTCAAGAGGCCGCGAATAAAGCAGTTCCTCTTGGCACTCGATCACAGCGGAATCTATCTACTCATCGCCGGCACCTACACGCCGTTCTGTCTGCTCATGCCACCCGGACAGGAATGGGAATTGCTGACGCTCATTTGGAGCCTGGCCGCATTGGGCATCGCCGTTAAACTGGCGGCGTTTCTTACCCGGCGAAGCGATACATACGAACGGTTCGCCTTCATCTTCTATCTTGCCATGGGATGGATACCCATTCTCTGGGCCAGCGGTGATGTGTTCGAGGCGTTGATGCCGATGGGGCTCACACTCTTGATCGGCGGCGGGATCGCGTTCAGTGTCGGCGTCATCTTCTATCTGTGGAAGCGTTTGCCCTACGGCCATGCCGTATGGCACCTGTTCGTCGTTGCCGGCACCACCTTCCATTACCTCTCCATATTCTACTTTGTGATTCCGGAACCGGTTTGAAGGACTTTGGTCCGAGGGTTGCGTCGCCCGGTTGAGGTCGCACTCCAATCAGGAACGTCATCTCTACAACCGCCAAACTTTCAAACTCAATCGTGACGCTGCATTGGAAGAGTGGTGTCAACTTATGATCTGATACTTGCCGGCTTTTGTTTTTGCAGATCAGTTCGCTTTAGTCTGATAATGCCTCTTCAAGGCCTAGCAGCAGGACGGTGCGATTTCTATGCGGCCTTCTTCCTGCGGATTAAGTTCTTCGCCGACCGGGCGGAACAGTCGCGAATGGGGCACCGTCAATTTGTATATTCTGGCCGCTGTGCCGCCGAGGATCAGATTGAGATCATCTTGTGTGCATTCAAGCTTGAGAAGCTGCTTAAGGCTCCATCCCCAGACATCGACCTGATGTTTGACCAGCTTTTTGCTGCGGATTTGTACGGCGTAGGTTGACGGATAGTTCCCTGGCTGGGAATGGAAAGGGATGCTGGCACCCCAATCACAGCCCCACATCAGCTTTTCAGCACCGATATTGGGATCGATTAGTGCTTTGTGATACAGCTCCGACCACCACAATCCGGTTTCCATATAAACATTGTCGTTGGAGGCCGCCAGCAGCAGAACTTCTTCGTAGAAACGTTCGGTCCACCAGCCCTGCAC
>JABMOP010000251.1 GCA_013204125.1 Rhodospirillales bacterium
CGCCAGGGTTCAAGCGGCGTGAAACCCGTCGCCTTGCGCAGAATGAATAGCGCCCGTTCCCGAAATTCAGGCGCGTCGCCGGCAATTAAGCGATCAATGCGTACGTAGTCCTCGGTTGCCAGCCGAAAACTTTGCGCGCCCTGGACAATCTGAATGCGATCAAAATATCCTAATTGCCGGAATGCCCGCCCGCGGAATGAATAAGCTCCGTTCGCGGCGACGAATATCAGCTGGTCACCCTCCGACAGACGTGCCGTGACTTCATTGTAGACACGGTCGCGTATCAAGTTCCTTCCGACGCGGGCCGGGGTAGCCAAGCCGATATATATGTCGATGAAGGGTGCGTTCGGATCGCTCGGACCGGTGCCTTCGGGGAAAAGCCGCGCATTGGCCGGCGCTAACTTGGCGGCGGCGGTAGCAATGCTTACCCGGCGGCGGAGGATGGATTTTTCCGCGACCAGTTCATTCCAGCCTGCCGGATCGAAACTGTCAAAATCGAGACGCCGCCCGGCATCACCAAGGATGCCCCGGCTACGCGCCACGGCGCGTGCCGAACGCATGATGGCGTCGTTAAGCACGATCGATGAAATCGAGGCACCGCTGACGGCATCGATGGCATCCCGGTCCCTGGGGCCGCGCGCCGAGCCGCGTATCGGCGCACGAATATCGCGACCGTCATATTGCCGGACAAAGGCTTCGAGGTCGGCATCGGATACGCCGACGGCAAGAATTGGCTCGTGATGTTCGACGATCTTTGCCCGTGTGATGCGCCCCTTGATGTCCAGTCCGACCAGGACGTTCAACGGTTTTCCGGAATAACCGACCGACGCCGCCACCGACCGTGACTGGAAGGCAAAACCCAACAGCGCGTCATCACGGTAAACCGGGGCCGCTGGCGGTAACCCGGTGAGCGGCCCGGCGCGGGTAGCGCCGGGAAATACCTCGCGGTAGCCGAAAGCGCTCTCCGCCGCCGGTGATTCCGTCAAAGTCACGACGAGCGCTAATATAAGCATCGGTATGGGCCAGATATACCGCACGGCGTCTCACCATATTCCCAGAAAGGGATTCCAATCGGAATCCGAACATGTTCAACGCAAGTCGGTTATCGGCAGGCTCGGATCCTGCTCTATGATCGATGACAAATATATACTTGGTCTTTGACGCGCATCAAAGAGGTTGCCAAACAGTTTGGCTAGGCTCGCCGACGCTGCTGCAATTCATACTGCCGTCCAGAGAAAGGTCATGTCATGTCGAGCAATTTTATTCGAACACTGTTATCCGCCGCTGCAATAGCCTGCATTATATTGCCCGGTGCTGCGGCGAGCGCCGCTGAAAAGCCTGGTGCCAAGGAACACGAAACGACACCGGGCGGCCAATACCAGCCGAGCCTGGATATTCTAAAGGATATTCCGACCGACCAGCCCGGCGCCCAACCCGGTGTTCCGCCGCTAACCAATGTTGAGTTCAATAGAGCCAAACAGATTTATTTCGAACGCTGCGCCGGCTGTCACGGTGTTTTGCGCAAGGGTGCGACGGGCAAGGCTCTAACCACCAAAATTACCCGCGAACGCGGCTACGAAGCGTTGCGGGATTTCATTAATTTTGGATCCCCGGGCGGCATGCCCAACTGGGGTGATTCGGGCGAGTTGACCAAGGCTGATATCGATTTGATGGCCAAATATCTTCTGCATGAACCGCCGCAACCGCCGGAATACGGCTTGAAAGAAGTCAAGGCGTCGTGGAAGGTCCTGGTGCCGGTTGATAAGCGACCGACGCGCAAATTGAACAATCTGAACCTCGATAATTTGTTTTCCGTGACTTTGCGCGATACGGGCGAAATTGCTTTGATCGAAGGCACGTCGAAGAAGATCGCGCATATCATCAAAACCGGCTTCGCCGTGCATATTTCGCGGATGTCCGCGTCCGGGCGTTACCTGTTCACTATCGGGCGCGACGCTAAGATCAATCTGATTGATCTTTACATGGACCCGCCGCAAACGGTGGCGGAAGTCAAGGTCGGACTAGAAGCGCGTTCGGTGGAAACTTCCAAGATGAAAGGCTGGGAAGATAAGTACGCCATTGCAGGCGCTTACTGGCCGCCACAGTATGTCATCATGGATGGCGGTACTTTGGAGCCGCTGAAAATTGTCAGCACCCGAGGTATGACGGTTGATACACAAGAATATCATCCGGAACCGCGCGTCGCAGCCATTGTTGCATCTCATTATAATCCAGAGTTCATCGTCAACGTCAAAGAGACCGGTAAAATTCTGATGGTCAATTATTCTGACCTCAAGAACCTCAAGGTGACGACGATTGACACCGAACGGTTTCTTCATGACGGTGGATTTGATTCGTCCGGGCGTTACTTCTTAACGGCGGCCAACGCTCGGAACACAATTGTCGTTGTTGACACCAAGACCAACAAACTGGTCAAGCTGATCAAGACCGGCAAAACCCCACATCCGGGCCGGGGCGCCAACTTCGTCCATTCCAAGTTCGGGCCGGTCTGGGCGACCAGCCATCTTGGCGACGATTCCATCGCCATCATCGGCACCGATCCAGTGAAACATCCTCAGAATGCCTGGAAAGTGGTGCAGACCCTGGAAGGCCAGGGCGGCGGCTCGTTGTTCATCAAGACCCATCCTAAGTCGAAGAACCTTTGGGTGGATACGCCACTCAACCCGGACGCCGAAATCGCCTCTTCGGTGGCCGTGTTCGACCTCACCGATCTAAGCAAACCCTATAAAGTGATCCCGGTCGGTGACTGGTCGGGCATCACCGAGGGTGTGCGCCGCATCGTTCAAGGCGAATACAACCGCGCCGGCGATGAAATCTGGTTCTCGGTCTGGAACGCCAAGAGCCAGCAATCGGCGATCGTCGTTATCGACGACAAGACACGTAAGCTCATAAAGGTAATCAAGGACAAACGCCTTGTGACCCCAACGGGCAAGTTCAACGTCTACAATACACGTAACGACATCTACTAAAGGAGATTTGGGCGGAGCCGGCAGGCTCCGTCCGCCTCTACCTCAAACAATTATAAATTTTAATCAAACTACGTGGAACGGATACTCGTAAATGATTCCTTCGGCCAAAAAAAAAGCCAGCGCCATCGAAGAAAACAGGAAATACCCTTGGATGATTTACCGATCCGTGTTCGGTGTTTTGTTGTTGGCTTCGAATATAGTCGCCGGGGTTGGTTTGATTGCAGCCCCGGCTGAGGCCGAACCTTCGTCGGCGCGCCAGAACGAACTGATCTATCGCCTTCGCCATGATTGCGGCTCCTGTCACGGCATGACCCTGAAAGGGGGATTGGGGCCGCCCCTGGTGGCCGCAAAGATTGCCGAAACCGACCAGGAGCAATTGGTCGAGACTATCCTGCATGGGGTCGAAGGCACGCCCATGCCGCCCTGGAATTTTGAAATAAACCGCGACGAGGCGGCTTGGCTGGTCCGCTTGCTGAAGAAGGGCGTCAGATATGAAGACTAGCCGTCCTCCGATACCTATGTATCTGTTATTCGTCCTGATGAGCCTCGCCGGATGCGCGGAAATACGTGGTACCGGTGACATGGGCATCATCATCGAACGCGCCAAGGGCAGCATTCAGGTTATCGAAACCACGGGACGAACTGATCTTTACCGCCTCGAAGGACTTGGCGATTTGTCTCATGCTTCGGTGGTTTATTCCCGGGACGGCCGCTATGGCTACATTTTCGGGCGCGACGGGGGCCTGAGCAAAATCGACCTTCTATCCCGGCGATTGGTCAAACGCATCATTCAGGCGGGCAATTCAATCGGCGGTGCCATCTCGCAGGACGGTACCATGGTTGCAGTATCCAATTACCAGCCGGGCGGCATTCGTGTCTTCGATGCTGAAACCCTGGATATGATTGCCGATATCCCCGCCACCGGCGTGGGAGAGGGCAAGCGCTCCAAGGTGGTCGGGCTGGTCGATGCCCCGGGCCAACGCTTCGTCTTCAGCCTGTATGATTCCGGCGAAATCTGGATCGCCGATTTCGCCCGGCGCAATAACCCCCTGATCACCAAATTCAAGGATATCGGTCTGCTTCCCTATGACGGCCTGGTGACACCCGATGGTCGCTATTATCTCGCCGGGCTTTTCGGTGAAGACGGTCTGGCCCTTCTCGATCTCTGGGCGCCGGAGAAGGGTGTGCGCCGTATCCTCGATGGCTATGGCCGGGGCGAAAAAAAACTGCCGGTCTACAAGATGCCCCACCTGGAAGGCTGGGCCAGCGTCGGTGGTGAGCTGTTTTTGCCGGCGGTCGGCCGCCACGAAATTTTGATCGTTGAGCGCGACACATGGCGCGAGGTTGGGCGTGTACCGGTCCACGGCCAGCCGGTTTTCGCCGTGGCGCGCCCCGACGGCCGCCAAGTCTGGGTAAACTTCGCCCACCCCAGGAACGATGTGGTTCAGGTAATCGATGTTCCGACACGGCGGGTGATCAAGACTCTCACACCGGGCAAGGGGGTGCTGCACATGGAATTCACACCGCGCGGCGAGCAGGTTTGGCTGTCGGTGCGCGACCGTGACCGGGTCGAAATTTATAACACGCACACTTTGGAACGGCTGGGCATGATCGACGCCGACAAGCCGAGCGGCATATTTTTGACTGCGCGGGCGAACCGCACGGGACTTTGAGAGAGTTGGTGATGGATAGTTTGGGTACCAGCGATGAACGGCTTTCCGAGTTGGAATTCCGGCTATTAGACGAGTTTCAACGGGATTTTCCCCTATGTTCCAGACCCTACGCGGTATTGGCCAAGCGGCTCGGCAGTGATGAGGAAACTATAATCCGAAACCTCGCCGAACTCCGGGCCCGTGGATACATCTCGCGCGTCGGTGCAGTCGTAACCCCGCACAAGGCGGGATGGAGCACCCTCGCCGCGATGTCCGTGCCCGAAGATCGTTTGACCGACGTGGCACAAAAAATCAGTGTTCGCGGTGAGGTTAATCATAATTACGAACGCGAGCACGAATATAACCTGTGGTTTGTCGTCACCGGCACCGACCGCAACGCGGTCGCCGGCGTGCTGATGGACATTGAAGCCGAAACTGGGATGCCGGTTATAGATCTGCCGCTGGTCGAAGCCTACCGGCTGGATTTAGGATTTCGTCTGTCATGACCTGCACTGCTTTCGATAAGGCTTTGATCGCCGCAATCCAGGATGGCCTGCCGCTATCCCCTACCCCATATTTGGATATCGCACGGCGGATCGGTGTCACCGAGGACGACGTAATCACCCGCATCAGCGAACTGGCCGAGACCGGTGTATTCAGCCGTATCGGCGTGATCGTGCGCCATCACGAATTGGGCTACCGGGCCAACGCGATGGTGGTCTGGGACGTGTCCGATGAGCGCGTCGCCGAAGCCGGCCGTCAACTGGCCCGGCTTCCGTTCGTTACCTTGAGCTACCGTCGGCCTCGAAGCCTGCCGAACTGGCCGTTCAACCTGTTCTGTATGATCCACGGCAAATGCCGCGAAGCCGTCGAAGAATTTGTTGCCGAGGCGACCGTAGCCGCCGACCTTGGCGCGGCGCCGAACGCAATTTTATTCAGCGGTCGGCGATTTAAGCAGCGCGGCGCGCACTATGTTCCGGCGCCCGCAGCAGCGGCAGAGTAGCCCGATGGACCCAATTGACCGCGCTATTATCAATACCCTGCAAGAAGGCTTCCCGATCACTGAGCGGCCTTACCAAACGGCGGCGGATGCCATTGGCATCGAGGAAGGCGAGTTGATCCAACGTCTGGAACGGATGCTTGAAGCCAAAACCCTCAGCCGCTTTGGACCGCTTTATGATACCGAGAAACTGGGTGGTGCCGTGACTCTTGCCGCCATGGCCGTGCCCGATGAACGCTTTGACGAAATCGCCGAAATTGTGAATGCTTTTCCTGAAGTGGCGCACAATTACGAACGCGGCCACCGCCTTAATATGTGGTTCGTCGTCGCCGCGCCGGAACCCGGGCGCATTGCCGAGGTGATCGCCGAAATCGAAGACCGGACGGGCTTTGACGTTCTGGACTTGCCCAAGACGGAAGAATTCTTTTTACAAATGAAATTCGCCCTATGAACAAAATCGATCCCTATCCGACCGACCGGCCCATCGACGCAACCGACAGACGGATATTAGCCGCGACGCAAACCGGCTTGCCACTCACCGCCGAACCCTACCGGGCCGTCGCCGACATACTGAACCTGGAAGCCGATGAGGTGATGGCGCGCATGCGGCGCATGCTGGATACGGGCATTATCCGGCGTGTCGGCGCCGTGCCCAACCACTATGCGGTCGGCTATCGGGCCAACGGCATGTCGGTATGGGATATTCCTGACGGCGTGGTGGGCAAACTTGGCCGCCGGGTCGGCGCCTTGCCGTTTGTCACCCATTGTTACCGGCGCCCACGGCACGGTGAGATTTGGCCCTACAACCTGTTTGCCATGGTGCACGGCCTCGACCGCGCCGAAGTAGCGGCCAAGGTGGACAAGATCGCAGAAATTCTAGAGCCGGCGAGCCGCGGTCACGACATTCTCTACAGTACCCGCATCCTGAAAAAGACCGGTTTGCGAATCAAGGAGTGAAAGGAAGGATCGATGTTCCGTCTGAGCCAATTCATGAAGGAAATAAAGGTGCCGACCCCGGTGCGCCGTGCCCAGCCGCCGGGCCCGGTGGTCATCTGGAACTTGATCCGGCGTTGTAATCTCAACTGCAAGCACTGCTATTCCTTGTCGGCCGACGTCGATTTTCCCGGCGAGTTGTCGACCCAAGAAGTTTTTGCCGTGATGGATGATCTCAAATCCTTCCGCGTGCCGGTGCTGATTCTGTCCGGCGGTGAGCCGCTGTTGCGCCCGGATATTTTCGAGATTTCGGCACGCGCCAAAGACATGGGGTTTTATGTGGGACTATCCTCCAATGGTGCCCTGATCGACGAAACAATGGCCGGTCGCATCGCCGATATCGGCTACGACTATGTAGGTGTCAGCCTGGACGGCATCGGCGAGGTGCACGACCGGTTCCGCCGAGTAAACGGCGCCTTCGCCGCTTCCCTTGAGGGCATCCGTCTGTTGAAGGCGCGCGGCGGCAAGGTCGGCATCCGTTTTACCATGACCGAGAACAACGTGCAGTCGTTAGAACCCCTATTGGATCTTCTGGACCGGGAAGAAATCGACAAGTTCTACCTGTCGCATCTCGTCTATGCCGGACGCGGCAACCGGTATCGCAGCGACGACGCTTATCACCAGACAACACGCGATGCCATGGATATGATCTTCGAACGCTGCTGGGATCATGTAACCAGGGGCACCGACAGGGAATTCGTCACCGGCAACAACGATGCCGACGGCGCTTATTTCCTGTTCTGGGTGCTGCGGCGGTTTCCAGAACAGGCTGCCCATATCCGCGCTAAGCTGGCGGCCTGGGGCGGAAATGCATCGGGGGTCAACGTCGCCAACATCGACAATTTGGGCAATGTGCATCCGGATACCTTCTGGTGGCACTACGACCTTGGCAACGTAAAGGACCGGGCGTTTTCGGACATCTGGACGGATACGTCCGATCCGATCTTGGCCGGGCTGAAGGCGCGGCCCCGGACCATCAAGGGACGCTGCGGTGCGTGTCTGCATTTCGACCTCTGCGGCGGCAACACGCGGGTGCGCGCGCTAAAACTTTCCGGCGATGCCTGGGCCGAGGATCCTGCCTGTTATTTAACCGATGTGGAAATAGGCGTCGGAAACTCCCATGAAGTGGAAGAAAGGCACCATCATGTTGCGATCCGCTAAGCTTTTCGCAGCGGCGATACTGGCGATGCCTTGGCTGGCGGTTTCCGCCGCCGGTAAAGAGCCCGATGCTGGTGCCCTTTATAAGACCCATTGTGTCGAATGCCACGGTGGCGACCGGCTGGGGCGTATCGGCCCGGCGCTGCTGCCGGAAAACCTTCGCCGCTTGAGAAAGAAGATGGCGGCCGGGGTAATCCTCAAGGGCCGTCCTGCGACCCAGATGCCCGCCTTCGGCGGCAAGCTAAGCAAGGCTGATGCCGACGCCTTGGTGAAGCTGATTTTTACGCCGCTTCCGGTACGCCCAGTGTGGGGCGAAAAGGAAATCCGCGCCAGTTGGGAAAAACCCGATACAAATAGGACGCCTGTGAACGCGCCCATATTCAAGGCCGATCCCTTGAACCTGTTCTTGGTCGTCGAAACCGGTGATCATCATGTCACCATCCTCGATGGTGACACCTTCACGCCGATCACCCGCTTCAAAAGCCGCTTCTCGCTTCATGGCGGACCCAAATTTTCACCCGACGGCCGCTTCGTCTATTTTGCCTCGCGCGACGGCTGGATCACCAAATACGATATTTTCGGCCTGCGCGTGGTTGCCGAAATCCGCGCCGGCATCAACACCCGTAACCTAGCGATTTCCCATGATGGTAAGACCGTCGCCGTCGCCAATTATCTGCCGCACACCCTGGTCATGCTGGACGCCAGCGACCTGTCTCTGCTCAAGGTGCTCAAGGTCACCGACATGTTCAACAAAACCACTTCGCGCGTGTCTGCCGTATACCAGGCGGCGCCGCGCAAAAGCTTCATCGCCGCACTCAAGGACGTCGCCGAGGTTTGGGAAATTCCTTACGGGGAAAACCCACCGCCGGTCCATTCCGGTCTTGTTCATTCCTACGAAGAAGGACAGGAAGAAGCGGTGGCGCAAAAAGTAAAGCGATTTCCCATCCGCAGGATTCAATTGAAGGAACCATTGGACGATTTCTTTTTCGATCAATCCTACCGCAAACTGATCGGCTCGTCGCGGGACGGCGGGCACGGTGTCGTTGTGCACCTAGACGTAGGCCGCGAAATCGCTCAATTGGCGCTGCCCGGCCTGCCACATTTGGGTTCCGGTATTACATGGACCTACAAGGGCCGCCGGGTCATGGCCACGCCACATTTGAAAGAAGCAGTGGTCAGCGTCATCGACATGACCGACTGGAAGCTGATTAAGAAAATCAAAACCGGCGGACCGGGATTTTTCATGCGCAGCCACGAGAATTCTCCCTACGCCTGGACCGATGTTTTTTTCGGTCCCAACCGGGACGCCATACATGTGATCGACAAAAACACGCTGGAGATTGTCAAAACCCTACGCCCGGCGCCGGGTAAGACCGCCGCCCATGTCGAGTTTACCAAAGACGGGCGCTATGCGCTGGTCAGCATTTGGGACATGAAGGGCGCTATTGTGGTCTACGACGCCAAAACCCTGGAAGAGGTGAAACGGATTCCGTTTGTGCGCCCTTCAG
>JABMOP010000252.1 GCA_013204125.1 Rhodospirillales bacterium
TAGATATATTTGGCTTCGGGCGAAAACACCAAGGCATCGACCGGCAGATGGGTTTTAAGGAACCGCCGGTGTTTCTGCGCTTCCAAAAGCGGCGCTTTAACTTCGAGCGACGGCAGCCGGAAATCGACCCACATCGACATATCGCCGACCGGCAAGCCTACGGTTTCGCCGTTGAAAATAAACTGGGCAACGATTTGCTGCACCCAGGTTGTACCCGATTTCCCCCAGGTGGCGATGATGATGTCGTCATCCCGAAACTTGAAATCGTTCCAATAGGTGGAATCCATGCAGTATTGCTGCAATTCCAGTGATTTCTTAGGCCATTTGATTTCGCCGGCCATACCTTCCTCCCTTAAGTGAAGTCCCATATTTTTTGGTTATGAAAATAGTCTAGCGTAAGTTGAAATCCGGGCAACAGGTTTGAACGGGAAGCGATGCCCTTCCGTTGGTGCATAGTCCCGTTGCAGAAATTGCGCTACTCCGATGGCGCCCCTTCCTCCACATATGCGTTCCATTTTGAACATCGCATATATTAGGAAGCCCTGAATCGTGACAACTTTTTTGATTATTGCCGCCGGGTTTTATATTTATCTCGCAACCCTGGTCGCCGAGACGGCGCGCGGCAACGGTCGGGGTCCGCTCAAATGGCTTCTCGCCGCCCTCGCCATCAACCCGCTGGTGGCTCAATTTTTGCTATTTTCCCGCCTCGCCGAAGCCGCCAACCGTTAAACACCAATCCGAAAAGCCGGGCATTTTATATGCGTGGGAGGATTTATGTTATGGGGCAATGGGGCGAACGAGGGGACTTGAACCCCCAACCCCCGGCACCACAAGCCGGTGCTCTAACCAGTTGAGCTACGTTCGCCATATTGGGTGGGCGATTAAGTAGCCCCGCCCATGCAAGGCGTCAAGGGCCACCCGGCCGATAAAAAGGCCTTGAATATTTTTACCCCCCTTTAAGGCTCCTGTGGCAGAGTGGCGATCGTTAGCATTATTTCTTGCAGGGCGGGCGCTTAGTGTTCGAAGGCTTCCAATATTCAGAAGAAACGGCATCGCTTGGCGATGCCGAATTTGCCAAGGCACTGGCATGCCTTAGCCGCGCCAAGCAATGCATTGAAAATCGCACCCGGAATTTGGCGGGCAATGGTGAAGCCGCCGCGATCATCATGCCCGATGAAGGCTGGCACCCGGACAGCCAGCCGAGTTTCGAATTGGACGGTTCGACCAAAAACGCACAGACGTCGTATGAATTATTGGCCACCGGCGACCGCGACATCATCCGTAAAATGCGGCTCTATGGCCATTCGTTCACCGGCTATCAATTGGCGACCCTTGAATTGGCGGCGCAGCGCCCATGGTTAAGCCGAAAACTGCCGGACAATTGGGACGAGGTTTTAGGATTTTTGGCCGGCCCGCCCGATCAGCCGGTATTCGATTACGTCGCCGTATCCAACGCCTTGCCCGAAGAATTGCGCGTGTCGCCGCCGAAAAAATTTGGCGAAATCGGCTGGCTGATCGATGGCGTGATCGTCAATGACGATACCTACGCCTATCAAGAACGGCTTTGCCTGATGTATGAAAACGGCCTGATCGATCATTTGAACGAACGGATGGGACAGGCCGGGGCTATCCGCATCATCGAGATCGGCGGCGGCTATGGCGGGCTCGCCTATCACCTGATGAAATTGTTCGGCGAAAAATTGCGCTACGCCATTATCGATATTCCGGAATCCCTGGCCTTTTCGTCCGTCTATTTGGAAACGCTTTTCCCGGATTTGGATAACAGGTTTGAATTGGACGCGCCCTTCGGGCTCGCCGCCGCGCCGGGATTTAGTTTTGTTCCGAACACAATTTATAGCGGGATAGAATTGGACGGCCCGGTTGATCTGGTCATTAATACACTTTCGCTTTCCGAAATGTCCGACGCGCAAATCCACGACTACTGCAATTCCGTCAGCCGCTTCATCGGCGATCGGGGCATGTTTTTCGAACAAAACCACCAGTCTGATCATCTCGGGCCGGGCGATATACCGCCAAACTATTTCAAGAATTTACGTAAATTCGAGACGCGAATTTTGCCCAGCAGTTTCCCGGCGCGGCGCGGCGACGCCAATATCTGGGTCAATGCGACCTATAGCGGCTGATTTCGGTCAAGTTTTAATATTTTTTCGGCGAAAGCTAGCCTTACCGCCAGAATCGGCCTTAGTGTATCAGGGGCTTCGGTTTAACTGATTGTTATAGGCCGGCATGTATAGTCGAGCCCCAATAAGAGAGCGTGGAAAAAAGGCAGAAGCCCTCGTGTCCAAGCCCCGTATTTTGTTCGTCACTGGAAAGTGGTGCAACTACAACCCCGAAAGCGGTCCAAGCACCGCCCAGCAGAATTATTACGGCTCGCTTGCCCAATCAGGCGCCGCCGATTTTGACTGCTTTTTTATCGATGAGCATCTGCTTCAAAACCCCGGACCTTACGACGAAGCCCTGATCGAACACTGCCGGCGCACCAGCCCGGATATTGTCTATGCAACCCTAACGCGGGGCGTCGATTTTTACCCCGCGCCGGATGTTTTTGCCGCCATCCGCAAGGCATCGGGCGCGCGCATTGTCTTGATGTTCCCAGATACCTTCGGGCCGGGGTCGGCGGGCCGGTGCGAAAAATACAGCCCTGCGGCCGATCTGATCTTGTTGCAAGATAGCTATACCGATGTGCTTTCGAACATTGCCGACGGCGCCAAATATTTGCCCGTCTGGACACCCCAAGATCCGAACTTATTTTTTGATCCCGGCGCCCCTCGCGATATCAATATCAGTTTCCTCGGCTCGATTGCCCGTTATACCGACCGCAAAATCGGCATCGGCATGCTGGCCGAAGCGGGCATAGATATCTTCCACCGGGGCGGCCAAGACGAAGACCCGATAAGCCTCGATGATTACGCCGATCTTATGCGGCGGTCTAAAATTGCACTTAATTTTTCGCGGCCCGTATTTGATGAACCTGGCCACCAATGCAAAGGCCGCGTCTTCGAAGCGACGCTTTCCGGCGCCATGCTGCTCGAACAAGCCAACGATGAGACCGAACGCTGGATGACCGCCGGGAAACATTATATTGCCTTTGAGGACGAGCGGGATCTGGTAGAGAAAGCCGGCTATTACCTTGAACACGAAGACGAGCGCCAAGCCATTGCCGAAGCCGGGCATAAACACGCCGCCGCCTATTATTCGGCGGAAAAATATTGGCGGGCTGTTTTGGATCGGGCCCATCCCAATGCGCAAGAGGCCGCCCAATGAGCTACCACATATTCCTCCTCGTCTATGGCGCGCCCTTTGCACGCCGATATTTGGACTTTTCGCTGCCTTATCAGCTTTGCCCCGGCAATTTACCGGCGCTCGCAAATTTAGCGGATGTGACCTATCACATATATACGGACCGCGAAGCCGCACCGATTTTGGCCGAAGGGTGCGAAAACTTAGCCCCATTTTGCGACCACCAAATCCATGTGATGGAAGACATCGAAATCCGGGGCGCATCGCCGCTGGAACATGCGGCAGGCATTCCCGACCCCGGATACAGATACGAATTGCAACGCGAATGTATCCGCCATTTGTACAGTCTGATCGGTGATCAAGCGGAGGCGTCGATCATTATGCTGGATCCCAATATCCTTATTTCCGACGGCGCGTTTAAGGCGCTCGATACCTATCGGCGGGATGGCTACGATGCGGTCGCGGTGACGGTTCTGCGCCTGTCGGAAGATTTAGCCGGGGATGCCTTTCGTCCAGGTTCCACCCAACTGGAGGCGGCACCCCGTCACATGATGGGCATTGCGTTGAATTCCCTTCACCACATGACCAAGGCATTTTTCGTCGATTCCGATGTTCCAACCCCCTATCCCAGCCAAATTGCCTGGCCGGTGGGAGATGACGGATTTTTGATACGCGCCTTTTTGCCGCATCCCCTGATGGTGCCGGTCAGCCCGAATATCGCACGTTCTCAAAGCACCATGGATTACGATATGGCGCTGCGCAGTGCGACCGATGAGCGCATCTGCATGGTTGCCGATTCGGACGAAATCCTGGCGTGTAAGGTCTCGGGCGATCAGCATTTAGAAGTCCGGGAATTTGTCCCGAAGCCAAGCCCCGAAAACATTGGCGCCTTCCTGTTATCGGCCACCAACCACCGCCATAGGGTCTTTGCCGACACCCCCACCTACTTTCATTCGGGCGAGCGTCATGCAGATTTTGGCAGTGTCGAAACTTCATCGAAAGAGCTGATCGATAAAGCCTATGCATATATCGAGAATATCGCCGGCGGGGCGGGCCAATTGAACGCTCCGACCCTGCTCTATCTAAAATCCTTTTTCGGCCCGATTGAAGAATTTATGTCCCCGCAGATGGAGCCCGAAGCGTTAGCCCTGATAGCAAGCGTCGCCAGGAGCCAATAGGAATATGAGGCCAAAATCTGCATTTCCCGACCGCGCCGAAAGGCTCGACCAATTGTGCAGCGGCCAAATAATCAGCCAGAATTTTGCTTTGTTGAAGGCCATGCCCGTGGATGCGGATCTCTTCGACAATTTGCAACGTGCCGTTAATGACTACCTTTACGCCACCCTAGATGCTTATTACCCCGATCAAATTTTCAACCGGTCGGATCAATTGGTAAAGACCGAGCGCCAGGCCATCGCCGGTTTGCCCAATATCACGCCCAATGGCTTGGTCCTTCCCAAAGAGCCGACCTATCCCGCCTATAACATTGTTCATGGCGCCGTTGCCCTTATATTTGAGGCGTCGGGCCTGGCTGGACAATCGAAAGGAGTTCATGCGCCGGTTAGTATCCGGCTGGTTAATGGCATGCCCAACCCGGGCGTAGATGCGCGGCCGAGGGCCTCCTCTAAGATGCATAGCGACATGTGGGCGGGAGAGCCCGCCGGCGCGATCATGGCGTTCTTGCCGGTTTTCGGCAAACGCGGTCAGGTTGGGGTAAAATGGATAGAACCAGCACATTTCCCCGAAGAATATATGCGCCCCTTGGATGATTTCGACGAAGGCCTGCATCTGATCGAAAACGGACGCGAATACGTAGCCGAATTCGAGCCCGGCGAAATCCTCCTTTCCGACCCCTTCCTCATCCACGCGACGCAGAAAAATGCGGACTGCCTACGCCTATCCATCGATTTCAGGTTCCTGCCGATCAAACAAGCGGTCGGCGATTCAATGGCGCTGGGGACACGCAACCATAGTTACCTCAGCCCGGCCGCGTGGGCCGATATCGGCACCGGGCATATGCTGACCACCGACGCGCCGCTCTCGGATTATACCGGCCCGGACATCACCACATCCAACGACTACGCCGCACCATTCGAAATCAAAAAAATAGATGGCTGACGGCCAGGATTTTCCCGAAACCATAAGCGCCAGCGACGTGGCCGGGCTTTTGGATATGCAGGTCGAAAAAGTTATCGCCGGCCTTGATCCGGGTGATCTGGACGGGCTTTCCTTCCGCTGGTTGGACGACGACGAAGCCACGGAAGTCTCCGTCCGCGCCGCCCAAGAATTGGATGACCCAATGCTCAACTCAGCCGGACCAGAGGCCAAGATACGCTGGCAACGGGGGTGGGGCGAGATTTTAGAGTGCGTCCGCGCCGAAGGAGTTTCGGAAAAATCCTTGGCGCCGCAATATTTCAAGCTTGAAGTGCTGCGCCTTGGCGGCAGGTATATCCAAGCGGCCGGTCTGGAATTCGAGCCTCGGCTCTATAAGGCCATGCGCCGGATTCTGTTCATCCAATATTTAAGCACCGCCAAACACATCATCGAATTCGGCTGTGGCACCGGCGCCAATTTATTGCAGTTAAGCCAGATGTTTCCGGCCGCGTCTCTCACCGGCTGCGATTGGGCGGAGCCGTCGCAGGAATTGGTGGCGCTTTCGCAAAATCCAAGGACGCGAACATGACCGGCATCCGCTTCGACATGCAGACCCTGGACGGCGCCCAACATATCGAGATCGATGAGGAAACAGCCGTGCTGACCCTGCATTCGATGGAGCAATTGGGAGAGAACGCCGAGCCGTTCTTGGATTACCTGATCGCCGGGCGGCCGCAAATCGCCCTGCACCTGGAACCGGTGATCGAGCTTTACGACGAAGCCGTGCCGTTCGATGGGCTCGCCGCCGCCTATACCAGGAAGCGCAATTACCTCTCCGGGTTTTTGACCGCCCTTCGCCAGCGCCAAGCAGACGGCAAAGTCGAGATTATCAAAACCCACCGCTCCGGCTTCGGCAGCACCTACCACGAGCCCTATACGATTGTGGTGTGGAAAATTGTTACTTGAAAAACGCCGCCAGTTTTTCTATTGCGGCATCCAAAAGCGCGTCTTGTTTGCAGTAGCAAAAGCGGATGTAATGATTGACGCCACTTTCCGCGCCGCCTTGATAGAAGGCTGAGAACGGGACGGCAGCGACGCCGGCCTTGGTGGTAATGTGTTTGCAAAATTCTATATCGTCGCCGTTGAAACCCGATTTGTTGGCAATGGATTTGAAATCAGCGGTCAGGAAATAGGTGCCTTCGCTGGGCATGATCTCGAAGCCGATTTGCCGAAGCCCATCTGCCAGCCGATCGCGCTTGGATTCTAGATCGGCGCCCAGGGATTCGAAATAATCATCGTCTTTTCCAAGGCCATAGGCGACGGCGGCTTGCAAGTTCGGCGGTGTGGTGA
>JABMOP010000253.1 GCA_013204125.1 Rhodospirillales bacterium
GCTTTCATGGATGCGGGTACGGACACTCAATTCAATCCTATTTTCTGGCGCAATCGATACAGGTCGGAACGGCGGGATTATTTTCCAGCCGTTCGGGCGCGATGTCGTCGCCGCAACTGACGCAGAGACCATAATCGCCACCGTCGATGCGTTTCAACGCCGCATCGATACGGGTAATTTCCGTTTCGCGGCGACGCTCTTGCTCGAGCGACATTTCCTGCACCTGAATAGAATCGAGCCTGGACAAACGCCCAATCTGCGACTGGTCCAATTCAACCGGTTTGCGGTCTTCTTCCGTCGCCTCGGCGAGACCTAGCAATATTTTTTGCTCGTCCAGGAGTTTCTTTTTCAAACGCTTTATATCGCTGGCTTTAATCGCAGCCTCCTTTATATCGTTGGGCCGGCGTAACTATAACACGCAGGCCAAGTTATTCGAAACGGTCGATCGGCAAATGCGGAAAGGCGCTCATTTCATGGGGGAAGCGCACCGGTTTGCCGGGGGTCACATAATTGGCGTCCAATTGGTCAACATGGGAAACACCCAAAAGCCCCATGGAAATTTCAATTTCCGATTTTAATATTTCGAGAACACGCGCCACGCCCGCCGCCCCCGCCGCCGCCAAGCCCCAGGCTTGCAGCCGCCCGATTGCGACCGCATCGGCGCCAAGGCACATGGCTTTCAAGATATCGGTGCCGCGGGTAAAGCCGCCATCGATGATGATCTTGGCCTTACCGCCAACGGCGGCGACAATTTCCGGCAAGGTTTCGATATTGCCTTGCACGTAATCCAATTGCCGCCCGCCGTGGTTGGAAATATAGACAACCTCCACCCCCTGTTCGACGGCCAACATAGCATCTTCGCCGGTCTGGATGCCTTTGAGCATGAACGGGATACCGTCCAATTCGTCCTGGATCATCTTAACCGTGTCCCATGTCACCCGTTTCTGCCAGGTGCGGTGGGCAACATCGCGGAGCGCCATTTGCGACGGGTTCAAGCGTTCACGGTTGCCGTAATAGGCAAGATCGACGGTCAGCGCGACCATCGAATAGCCGGCTTTCTTGACCTGGCGCACCAGATCCCTAAGCCATTGGTCATCGCCGCGCACATAAATCTGGAACGCCTTCGGATGCGGTGAATTTGCCGCCGTCACGTCTAAATCCGGGTCGGTGACGGTGCTGACGAAATTGACGACGCCAAATTCTTCGGCCGCGTTATCGACGGCAACGGCGCCGTCCGGATCAATGCGTTGCAACCCGCCCATCGGCGCGAGGAAAACCGGCAACGCCATTTTATGGCCGAGAAATTCGACGGAGGTATCGACGGCGGAGACATCGCGCAAAACACGCGGGCGAAAGGCAAGACTATCCAAGGCCTGGCGGTTACGCCGAAGGCTGGTTTCGGTTTCGGCGGCGCCGGAGACATAATCCCACTCGGCCTGTTTCATATTTTGCCGCGCGGCGACGATGATGTCGTGATTGGTGCGGAACCGGCCGGCAAGATCTTGGCTGTCGTTCAAAATACCCTCCCTTTTTTCATTTCAGGTTCAAAAATTATCCCGCCAACCCCTGGTGAGCAAGACGCCATACCATCCCTTGCGGGCTTTGGCGCACAGCCACAATATCTTGCTGCGCCCTGCGACAGTTTTTGCGTAAACCAAAAAACATGTGCTTTTATGTGCTTTTATATGCATTTATAGGCTTTTCCGGCGCCGAGGGGGATCATCAAAGAGCCATTGATTGATATGGAACAAAACAAGTACATGTCAAGGGCGAACGGCATCCACCGCCGGCCGATTGATCGAGCGTACCAGTTAAGACCGTGACCCTCATCTATCCCGGCCAATCCATCTCTCAGGGGGCGCAGACCAAGGCGCATACTGAATCCGCCCCGATGACCGCAGAGCGAAAATTCTTCCATCGGTGGTGGGCGTCGACTACGATTGGCTCCGATACGAATGCCGTCTGGGGAATGTCGATTAAAACATTTCCGAAAAAATTTAGCGCTGTCCAGGAAACAGGCCAATGATTAGAAACGGCCAAAAATTAGAAAGGACCGTCCGATGAACAAGCAGGAAGTGGAATTCCGAAGCGAAAATCCGGCGGAAATCATTCGCGCCGATCTTTATCTTCCGGAGGGCGACGGGCCGTTTCCAGTCGCCGTCATGGGCGGCGGATGGTGCTACGTCAAGGAACTCGCCATGCCCGAATACGCCAAGTTCATCGTCGAACAGGGGGTCGCGGCGCTGATATTCGATTTCCGCTGTTTGGGGGCGAGCGACGGCGAGCCGCGCCAGCACCTGGATCCGTGGATGCAGATCGCCGACTACCGCTCGGCGATCGACGCCGTCTGCTATATGGATCAGTTCCAGGGGATACTCGATGCCAAGCGCATCGGCGTCTGGGGTATTTCATATAGCGGCGGCCATTCCCTCATCGTCGGCGCCATCGATCCCAGGGTAAAGTGCATCGTGTCGCACATTCCGATCATCGACGGCTGGTACAATTCGATGCGGGATCATGGCACCGTGGGTTTTAGGGAACTGACGGCGCTGGTCGAGGAAGAACGGCGCAACCGCTATCTCTCCGGCGAACACGGGACGATCCCGCATTCCGGAGACCCCAAGAAGGAAGTCGTCACCTGGCCGCACCCGGAGACCAAACCGATTTTTATGAAAATCAAGGAAACCACGGCGCCCAGGCACGAGCATTTCAGCACCATCGCCTCGGTCGAGCATGTCTGGAGCTACAACGTCCTGCCTTACCTGCCCCGCATCCTGAACACGCCAACCCTGATGGTAGTCGCCGAGGGCGATGATCTTACCTGTTGGGAACGGGAAATCCCGGCGTTCAACGAGATCGCCACCACCAAGAAGCGCCTGTTCGTCCAGGGCGAAAGCACGCATATGAGCATGTACGACAATTTGGACCATCTCGGGATTGCGGCGACCGAAGCGGCTAATTGGTACCACGAGTGGCTGGTGGCGCCTTACTAAAGATCGAGCCTGCTCAAACGTGTCAACGCCGAATAACCGCTTGCGCCCCATTGCGAATTTTTGTTGAAATTAGCGGTTCCTCAACCGTTACCTTTGGAGGTCCGTCGTGACCGATACACCGCCGCCCGATATTCTGCCCGAAACCGGTTGCCGGTTGCCGTTACCGGACCGGGACGCATTGGATGAAGCCGGAAAAGAGGCCTACGACCGTCTGGCAAATTTTCAGGACGGTGCGCTCATGGGGCTGCGCGGTCCGAGCGCCATGAGCCTGCACAGCCCGGAGGTGAACAAATATTCCATTCCCCTCAATAACTATCTCAGATTTAACGCCGGGTTCAGTGGCGCAGTCCGCGAACTGGTCATTCTGGTCGCCGCCCGGGAAATGGATAGCCGCTTCGAATGGGCTGCCCACGAGACCGAAGCCCTCAAGGAAGGCGTGCCTCAGGCCACCATCGACGTCATCAAATATCGGAAATCGGCCGCCGGGCTTGCCGACGAACACGGACTTATTATCGAATACGGCCGGCAGGTGTTGCGCGAACACAAGGTTTCGCCCGAGATATTTGCACAATTGAAATCCGTATTCGGCGCCAAGGGAATCGTCGATCTTGCCTATCTTTTCGGCGCCTATGTTTCGCTCGCGGTATTGCTGGCCACCATCGATTCACAAGTCCCAGATGGCAACCGATCTGAACTGCCCATACCGTGACGCGGGGGCGTCCGCAATCCGGCTAATCGAGCAAGCCGCCTCGAACCCTGGGGCGGCTTGTTCGTTGGCGCGGGTTCACCCCATCGTCTTGATCCAGTGGGTAATTGCCGTTCGCTCGAATAGTCCGGCTTTGGCATAGGGATCGCCGGCGGCAAAGGCTTCGGCGCCGTTCCGGTCCGCCGCATCGATAATCAAAATCGATCCGATCGAGTGCGCGCCGTCATCGGACAATAATGGTCCGGCAAGGATAACCGAGGCATCTCTCGAGTCTTTAATATAGGCGACATGATCGTCTCGGTGATCCAGGCGGGTTTGTTCACTATCCAGTTTGTCGATTGCATGGATGACAAATTCCATACTCTTTCTCCTCAAAACGTAATTCTGGCCTGTCTTGGTTAACGGGTCCACCCCCAATATTTCGGCAATCGCAGTGAACCAGCTCAAGATTTCGGCGTTTTTAGTCGCACGATTGTTGCGGTACGACGAAGCACGTTCCCGCCATTTCCCCAAAAAGACATCCGCCACCAGCAGGTGCGCCGGCCGTTTGAAGACCACCTATTGACCGGCATCAAGGAAAAATTCGGCGATCCTGCTAAGGTCAATAAATAGCATACATGTTGTCTCTTTTTTATCTCAATGCTCAGGTGAGCATGCAAATGGGCAAGGAGTTACCCAATGAAATTTTCAACATTATTACGCCTTGGCGCTGTAAGTGTTGCGGCGCTTTTGCCGTTTTCGGCGCTTGCGGAGCCACCTTCCGATTGGTCGAGCGTACCAGTTAAGACCGTGACCCTCATCTATCCCGGTCAA
>JABMOP010000254.1 GCA_013204125.1 Rhodospirillales bacterium
ACCATTATATGGGGACTTCGACCTTTTCCAATTTCACCGTCATGCCGGAAATCGCCGTCGCCAAGGTTCGGGGTGACGCGCCGTTCGATAAAATTTGTTATATCGGTTGCGGCGTAACCACCGGCATCGGCGCCGTTATTAACACGGCGAAAGTGCGGCCCGGATCGAACGTCGCCGTCTTCGGCCTTGGTGGCATTGGCCTCAATGTCTTGCAAGGAGCGCGTATGGTCGGCGCCGATAAAATCATCGGCATCGACACCAATCCGAGTAAGCGCCGGCTGGCGGAAAAATTCGGCATGACACACTTCATCGACGCCGGAATAAGCGCCGACGTCGTTGCCGAAGTGGTGGAATTGACCGATGGCGGCGCTGATTATTCGTTCGAATGCATCGGCAATGTGAACACCATGCGCCAAGCCTTGGAATGTACTCATCGGGGCTGGGGCGAAAGCACCATTATCGGCGTTGCCGGGTCCGGTCAGGAAATATCCACACGGCCGTTTCAATTGGTTACCGGGCGCGTCTGGCGCGGCACGGCATTCGGCGGCGCCAAGGGCCGCACCGATGTCCCCAAAATCGTTGATTGGTATATGAACGGCAAAATCAATATCGATGATCTGATCACCCACACCATGCCGTTGGATGAAATCAACAATGCGTTCGATTTAATGCATGCCGGCGAATCCATCCGCAGCGTCGTCCTCTATTAAGGGTGGCGACTTCGGTGTTCGTCGTTAGCACCGGCTACCTGTTCCTGGTGATCGGCATCGCCGTGGGCTACATCGCGATCAGGAGTACGATTTTTTAATCCACCTCGAACGCGTTGCAGGCGATCGAGCCGTGGCCGTAGGCGTTGTTAAATTCGGCTTCCACCAATTCGCCGATCACTTCGATTATTGGCGTCAGTTTTTCATTCTTCGAAAATGCTTGATCGCAAATGCGCGCCGCCATTTGGGGGCCGAGCCCGCGATTGCGCGGGCGCTCATCGGGATCGTTTGACATCGGCGCGTTAAAAAGCCCGCGTTCGGTAAAATCAGCATCGGCGGCAATGAGGCCCGGTATGGCGGCGCTGGTCGCGGCGTAAAATTCGCTTAAATTTTTCTCGGCGGCGTAGGTTTCCAGCTCGCCCCCATAGGCTTTTTCTACCTCGCCTAATTTGGCTTGGTCCCGCATTCCAAAAAACATCAATTCACCGAGACCAACCAGCCAGCCGATTTTAAAACGGCCGATATCCGTCTGGCTGACAGCATTCAGATCGAAACCGTTTTCCAATGCTTGGGTGCGCGCAAAAATTCGGCTCAAAGCCATGTCTGCCATGTCGCCGAACATTTCCATCATGCCTTCGGCCATGCGCGTAGGATCGGTTGCCAGCTTGCCGCCGTAATCGGTGCGCGTAATGTCGTGATCGTCCGCCATATTTTCCCACTGCCTGAGGTTTGGAGCGGGTGAAGGGAATCGAACCCTCGTCACTTGCTTGGGAAGCAAGAGCTCTACCATTGAGCTACACCCGCTTAATTTCGCTCTATCCGGCTTTGCTATACGGTATCACACATCGCCATTCAAGAAGATGGACACCGGCCTGCACACGGGCATTTGACTTGATTTCGGCACCTTCGAGGCGATATGAGGGGTAGGAACGAGGATTAAGACCTTATGCCCGACGATCTTGCCCTGGCGCCACGACTGGATCCGTTAAAATTTAACCATCCCCAAGTTACCGCCGACGGGGCGATCCGCGCCCATGTGGATCTTGGCCGGTTAGATACCTTGTGGTTCAACACCGGATCGCTCTGCAATATCGCCTGCGTTAATTGTTATATGGATTCCAGCCCCGCCAATGATCGACTGGCCTATTTGAAGGCCGCCGAAATTGGCGCTTATCTCGATGAAAATGATGCCGAGGATCTGGACATCCGTGAAATCGGGTTTACCGGCGGCGAGCCGTTTATGAACCCCGATATCACCGCGATGCTTAAATTATGCTTGGAACGCGGCTTTGAAGTTCTGGTTTTAACCAACGCGATGAAACCAATGCATCACCATAAAGACGCGCTTCTCGGTCTGGCGGCGGGCTTTGGGGCGCGGCTTAGGCTCCGGGTTTCGGTGGACCATCATACCAAGGCGCGGCACGAAGAGCTGCGCGGTCCCAAAAGCTGGGCGCCGATGATCGAAGGCCTAAAATGGCTGGCCGATAATGGGTTCCAAGTCGCCGCCGCCGGGCGCATGCGCTGGAACGAAGATGAGGGCTGCGCCCGCAAAGCATACGCAGAACTGTTTGCCGCCCACGGTATTGATATCGATGCCGGTGACGCCGTTCAGCTTGTCCTTTTTCCGGAAATGGACGAAGCCGCCGACGTTCCGGAAATTACCACCGCGTGTTGGGATATTTTGGGCGTCGCCCCTGGTGCAATGATGTGCGCAACCTCGCGCATGGTCATCAAACGAAGCGGCGCGAGTGCGCCGGTTGTTGTGCCCTGCACACTATTGCCCTATGACACGCGCTTTGAAATGGGCTCCGGTTTGGTGTCGTCGGTCGGGCCGGTGCCTCTCAACCACCCCCATTGCGCCCGGTTTTGTGTTCTCGGCGGCGGCGCGTGCAGTAGCGCCAACTAATTTTCCCGCCTTCCAATGACCTCGCTCCCGCCCTCTGGGCGCCGCAATTAGCCCTTTTTCGGCCATAACTTCCCCGCATGTTTTGCCTTATTGGCAATTCAACGAGGGAAGGATCGGACACATGAACAAGGCGATGACAGTGGCCCTGGCTGCGGGCGGGGCGGTGTTTTTGGCTGGCTGTGGAGTTACTTTTGACTACGAAGGTTTGCGTAAAACCGAATTTAAAGGCGGCGGGTTCGATGCCCGGTTGGCGCGGGAATATAAAGTATTGTCGCTCTTCGAAGCGGATTTGATGTCCGATTGGCCCGATGCAGCCGGCTATGGTGAAAAAGCCCTGATTGCTGGATCGGGTAATACGGTGCCTCCGGATAATTTGAAAAACCGCGCCCTGCCGGCTGAAATGATGCCGGTCCTTAAATCAGCGCTCGGCCGGCTCAACAAGGTTTTGACCAAGGATGCACTGGCGCGAAACCCTGAAAGCGCGGCGGCGGCGCAGGCCGGTTTCGATTGCTGGGCCGAACAGCAGGAAGAAAACTTTCAAGACGACCATATCGCTGCGTGCCGCGCGAAATTTTTATCGGCGGTCAGGAAATTGGAAACGGCGCTGACCAGGTCCGATGTCGGTTATAAAAATCTGGCCGGCATGTATCCAGGCATGAAACCCCGCTCGGCTGCCGCCGCCGGGAGGGAGGCGCCAAAGGATATTGTTGAACTTTATTTTGATTTTGATAGGGCTCTTTTAACCAAGCCAGCCAGCTTGGCGGTATCGAAAGTAGCAAAGGCATATAGAAACGGCGCGCCGGTAAGGATCATACTGAACGCCCATACGGACCGCGCTGGACCTCGGCCATATAACACCCGGCTATCCCGCCTCCGCGGCGAAACCGTGCGCCGCCGTCTGATTGAACTTGGCGTTCCCAATCAAATGATATCGATTTTTGCTTGGGGCGAAACACGACCAAAGGTGGTGGGCGTCGATGGCGCGCGCGAGCCTCTAAACCGGCGTGTGGAAATCGGCCTATCGGTGTTGGAAAATTCTTAAAATTCAAACGGCACCGGGCGCAGAAAAAGGAGTGTTCGCGCCGCTATAAAAATGATATCTAAAGTGCCATGAATGGTGAAATAGACGACGAAAGCTATTGCGAGACCACCCGCTCGATCCGGGTGTCGGTGGACCCGGTGTATCTGGACG
>JABMOP010000255.1 GCA_013204125.1 Rhodospirillales bacterium
ATTTCTGGTGTCGGCCTTGGCGGTCAGCCTGGCGCTGGCGGCGGCGAGGCAATTTGTCCCGGTCTCGTCCAGAAACCGGTTAGCGATTATTTGCGCTATGACGGTTCCAGATAGCTCGCCATGTTCGGGCACCAATGCGCCCCCGTAGCCGTCGGTCTTGCCGACAAGGCGCGGCTGGGCGGCGCCTTTCAATTCATAAAGGGCGCGGGCCAATTGATCTTCGATTAGATTGCGTTTTTCTTCGATCACTAAGATTTCATCGAACCCGGTCGCCCAATCCCGAATACGGGTCGGCTCCAACGGCCAAACGACGGCAAGTTTGAACACCGATATGCCAAGATCGCTGCGATCCATATCGCCTAGCCCTAATTCATCGAAGGCCTGACAGACATCAAGCCATGCCTTACCGGCGGCAACGATACCAAGCCGCTTGGCGGCGGCTTTATGCGTTTCTTTATCTAATTCGTTGATGCGGACGAAAGCTTGCGCGGCTTTCAATTTGACGCCGGCCAGTCGCTCTTCTTGTTGGCGCGGGCCATCGGGCCAACGGATATGGACGCCGCCTTCGGGGAAGGTGAAATCCACCGGATTTTTCGGATCGATCCGCGCCTGATCGACAGAAATAGACGCGGCGCTTTCGACAATGTCGTTCACACATTTCATGCCCGCCCAGGCCCCTGAATAGCGGGACATGGCAAAACCATAAAGGCCATAATCAATGAATTCCTGGACCGAAGCGGGGTAGAAAATCGGGATCATGGCGGCGACCAATGCCTGTTCCGATTGGTGCGCTGTGGTCGATGATTTGGCGCCATGGTCGTCACCGGCGAGCACTAAGACGCCGCCATTTGGCGAAGTGCCGGCCATATTGCCATGCTTGAACGCATCGCCGGTGCGGTCAACGCCCGGACCTTTGCCGTACCAGATGGCAAATACGCCGTCATATTTGGCGGGCTCCCAAAGGCCTACTTGTTGCGTGCCCCAGCAGGCGGTCGCCGCCATATCTTCGTTAACGCCCGGCTGAAATTTAATATGGTGCCGATCTAAATGCTTTTGCGCCCGCCAAAGGGCAGTATCGTAGCCGCCCAAGGGCGAGCCCCGGTAGCCGGAAATATAGCCCGCCGTATTGAGCCCGATCGCTTGATCCCGCTGGCGCTGCATCATCGGTAGCCGCGCCAAGGCTTGCGCGCCGGTGATATAGATGCGCCCCGAGACGGCGGTGAACTTGGTGTCGAGGGTCAGCAATGTATTGGTGGATTGATCAACCGTATCCGGCACGATCCATCACCTTGCGCCGTCCGGGATATGGATCAATTCAACCAGTACGCCGTCCGGATCATCGAAAAATAATTGGCGCATGGTGGAACCCGCAACATCATTTCTGCGGTATTTAATTTTGAAGCTGTCGAGACGCGTCTGGGCATCTTCGAAATCTTTAATCCGCATCGAAAAATGGGAAATGGCCGCATCTTTGGATCCGGTCAGCATGGCATTATCGGGATGCCGTTCGATGATGTGTACGATCGGATGATCGCCGATATACATCCAATGACCGGGCCGGTCGAATTCCGGCCGCCGGCCGGGTTTCAGGCCAATGACATGTTCGTAAAATTCCGCCGAGCGATCGACATCGTCGGTTTCAATATTGACGTGATCGAGTGCTTCTACCTGCATGATATTGCCTCCCATCTGGTTGCCGGCATATTAACACTTAGAACGAGGGTATGGACAGGCCGGGATTAAGCAAAAAAGAAGGCGGCCCCAAGGGACCGCCTTCCAAACCGGTATGGAAACCGGATTACTTGATTTTATAGTCGACCGGGAACGAGTGCCCCGTCGCTTTGGTCATGGCGATGAAGTCGTTCATCATTGCAGCCATGTTGACTTTTTTCTTGGCTTTTACAGTTTCGGCACGTTCCTGCGGCCAGTCGGCCAATTTCTGCGCCCAAGCTTTCTTGGCGTCCGGCGCGATCTGGACGATCTTGATGCCGGCTTTCTCCAGCATGCTGATGCCCCAATCATGGTCGTTCTGGGAAGCGGCCGATGCGGTTCTTCCGTAAACGATACCTTCTTCGTCAATGATTTTGAGGACCTGAGGGGGCAGGCGTTTGCGCGTTCTGTTATTTACCGACAAAACAATCTGCACCACGGCGCCAAAATCGGTCAGGGTGTACTGTCCGCCCTTGGACGCTTCATGCAACTTCAATTTATAATCCGTGTCCGGAAAAAGGATAATGCCTTCGCCGACGCCGGTCTGCATTTGTTGCGCTGCCTTGGGGATGGTTGTCCGCACGGGAATACCCACGATAACCCACGGAAGGTTCGGACCGGCAGCTAAAATTTTGCGGTTTTTCAAGTCTGAAAACTTACTCCATTGGAACGCTGTCAAAAGGCCATAATTGTTAAACCCGGTAAGGCCGATCAAGGTCTGGTTGTAGCGCTTGGACAGGTCTTGCTTGATGCTCGGATGCTTGGCGATCAGATTTTTAAAGATTACCTGATTGACGCTCGCATTCGGGTGATGGAACGGCACGTAATAAGTCAGGTTCAAGGCCATAGCCTTGTCGTCATCGAAGCAAACGCACCAGGCGCCGATATCGAGGCGTCCGTCCTGCACACCTTCCAAGGTGTCGAACACGTTTACGACCGTGCCTGCATAATGTTGCTTGAAATCGATTTTGTATTTGGTTTCCGCGGCAACGCGTCTCACCACATTAGGCACAAAGGTTTTGCTCAAATGTTTGACGTAGGTGATGAACGGCGCATGGCCGGAGCCAATGCGCATGGAAATCTCATTACCCTTAATAGATAGAGCGTTTGCTGCGCCGGAAACGGCGATAACGGCTGCTGCCGTGGCGCCAATCAGGCCGAGGGTTTTGGAACGTTGTTTCACGATAGTGTCCTCCCAGTGAGTTTCGATTAGAAATTTTATCTGTTAAAATATCTCAAAACTAATATTCCACGACTGAACCTAGTATTGGGGCCTTCGTCATGTCAAGGCGTCCGTTTCGAGCAATGCTTCAATCTTCAATTGAGACTCTTAAAACACGCATAAGTCTCCCAAAGTACGTGAAATTAACCCGCCCTACATCATCTTAGACGGCAGCCACGTGGCGATTTCAGGCACAGCCCAGATCATCACCATGACCACCAGCATCAGCACCCAATACGGAACCGAGCCCATAAATATTTCCGATAGCTGTACCGATGGATCATCAACCGACCCCTTCACCGTATAAACCAGAAGGCCAAATGGCGGTGTTAGAAGCCCGGCTTCAATAACCAAGATACCGAAAATACCAAAGGCGATGGGGTCAAAAAACGGCTCGGTAATCGGCGCGAAAATAGGTACCGTTATCAGGATGATGGAAATGGAATCCAGGATCATGCCGAGGATTAGCCAGATCACGATTATCACTAATACGATACCGATATGGCCAAGTTGGTAGGTCTCGAACGTGCCGCGGATCAGATCCGACATGCCGGCCACTTCCATGAACTTGGCGTACATGTTGGCGGTCAGCAAAAGGAACATGACCGGCGCCGCGGTTTTGCCGGCGTTGATGACGGTTTCTGCAATCTGCCGACTGCGCATGCCTTTCAAAATTCCCAGTGCCATGGCGCCGGCGGCGCCGACACCGGCCGCTTCGGACGGAGAGAACAGCCCGCCCCAGATGCCGCCCAGAACGAGGAGGATCAAACCGCCGATGCCAAAGCCGCTGGCAATTTCGGGCCATGATAGGGCGTTGTCGGGAGAGCCTTCGGACGATTTCGGGGCTAAATCCGGTTTCAAGGTAACCGCTAGTGAAATATAAATCATGTAAAAAGTGGCTAAAATCAGCCCGGGGATTGCGCCGGCGATAAACAATTCTGCGATGGATTTTTCCGTGATGATGCCCCAGACGATCAAAAGAACGCTGGGCGGTATGATCATGCCGAGGCAAGCGCTGCCGGCGACCGAGCCTAATGCAAAGGTGCGATTGTAACCGTGCAGGCGCATCTGCGGATAGGCGATGCGGCTGAAGGCGGCGGCGGCGGCGATGGAAACGCCGGTGACGGCGGCAAAGACGGCATTGCCGGCAACCGTGGCGACTGCCAGGCGACCGGGGATGACCTTCAAGCCACGATTGATGAGGTTGTAGAGGTCCTTGGCGGCGCCCGATCTATTGACGAAATCGCCAAGCAGCATGAAAAGAGGTATCGCCGCGAATACCTCGCTGCGCAGATATTCATAGGCAACGCTACCGACACCCCGGACCGCAATATCGACGCCACCTCCCCAATCGCCCTCCATAGCGCCGAAAATGAGAATGTTTCCGAGAAGCGCGGTAATGCCGAAGGCAAAACTGATATGTATGCCGGTCAGGATGCCGATAAACATCAGGACGAACATGCCGATTAGAACTGTATTTTGATCAATTTCCATTATGTCTTCCAGTGCCGCCCAAAATTGATGGGGCGTGAAACCGTTTCCCCAAAATTATTCGCCGACGGTTTCTGGATCGAGCCCGTGAATATCTTGCGGTCGGACCAAGGATTCGTACGTTAATAAAGTGCACACAGCCATGCCCAGAAAACTGGCTAAAACGACGAGCGATCGGATCGGATAGACCGGGATCGAAACAACGCCGGACCCTTCCAATTCAAGAATTTCCCAAGATTCGATCATGTTCGGCCAACCGCCGACGGTGATCGCGAAAAAGAGTAAAAAAGCCAGAATGTATGAAGAGGCGTCGATGATCCCCTTGCTGCGGATACCGACGTGATCAAACAGGATCGTCGTTCTGAGTGAGCTACGCTGCATGATCGACAGCGGCAATTGCAGAAATAGGATCGACAGCACTGAATTGGCAACAATCTCGTTGGTTCCGTGGAAGGGGACGCCAAAGGCTTCACGGCCGACCACGTCATAAAGGATCAAAAGCGTGATTGCGAATAGCCAAACGCCCGAGATGGTATTCAGAATTCGAACGAAAATCGAAACGATACGTTCGACATACGGCTTGTGTTGAGTTTCCGTCGACATGCCTCGCGGCTCCCCTTTATCAATCCAGTATCCGCCAACAATTGGTGCGCGCAGAGCTTAAGCTCTGATATTCATTGCCCCGTTACCCCGCCAACTACCAATTCTCACCCGATCCGTAAAATCATATTTTCGTAATGCCAATTTTAATTTCAACGCGTGATTGACAGTTTGGCCCCTGAGGAATTCACTTAGGCCAACTTAAATGCTTAAAATTTCAACGGGGACGGGAGAAACATCATGGCGAAAGATGGTAAAGTAATTATTACCTGTGCGGTTACGGGTTCGATCCACACGCCCTCCATGTCGGAATATTTGCCGATAACGGCCAACGAGATCGCGGAAGGAGCTATTGCCGCCGCCGAAGCCGGCGCCTCGATCCTTCATCTGCATGCGCGTAACCCGGAAGACGGCAGCCCAACCGGCGATCCCGATAGGTTCATGGAATTCCTGCCGCGCATCAAGCAATCATGCGATGCGGTGATTAACATGTCGACCGGTGGCGGCCACGGCATGACCTTGGAAGAACGCTGCGCCGGTGCGCTCCACGCCAGCCCGGAAATGACATCGCTAAATATGGGATCGATGAATTTTGGCCTTTTCCCAATCCTCGATAAGCCCTTCGATTGGAAACATAAGTGGGAGCCCGCATATTTGGAAATGACCCGCGATTTCATATTTCGCAACACCTTCAAAGATATCGAATGGGTGTTGAAGGAGCTTGGCGAAGGTCATGGCATACGGTTCGAGTTTGAATGCTACGACATGGGGCATTTGTATAATCTGGCCCATTTCGTCGATCGCGGCTTGGTCAAACCGCCATTCTTTGTGCAGTCGATTTTCGGTATTCTTGGCGGCATCGGCGCCGATATTGAAAACCTGACCCATATGCGGCGCATGGCCAATAAATTATTCGGCGAAGAAAATTACGAATGGTCAATCTTTGCCGCCGGCCGCCATCAGATGAGTTTTGTGACCACCGGCGCGATTTTGGGCGGCAATGTGCGGGTCGGGCTGGAAGACAGCTTGTATTTGGGCAAAGGCGAATTAGCCAAATCCAATGCCGATCAAGTGTCTAAAATTCGCCGCATTATTGAGGATCTATCCCTTGAAGTTGCGACACCGACCGAAGCCCGCGAACGTCTCGCCCTCAAAGGCGCCGATCAGGTCGGGTTCTAGGAAGCGTCGCCCGGTAGGCTCCACGATGTGTAATAAAGTGCGTCGATATCGATTGCGGAGCCGTGCCCGCGCGCCGGTCCGCGCGGGAAATCGGCGGCGTCCTTGTTGCCTTCGTAGCAGAACAGCTCGATGATATTGCCCGACGGATCGCGGAAAAACATCAAACTCTCGATGCCTTGGCGGGTCCAAAGATCGGTGGTTGGCACGCCGCAGCGGCCCAACCATTCTTTCATCTGCACTTGCTCTTCGGCGCCAACGTGAAAGGCGATGTGTGGGTATTCTGCGCTTTCGGTCACGAAGGTGCAACCGTCTGAACCGATGCCGATGCGCGTGCCGGCGATATTGAAAAGCGCGAAGGCTGGTTGCTTAACAACGATTTCACCGCCAAGAACATCGCGGTAAAAACGGATGCCTTCGTCCAAATCGCGGCATGGCATGCTGACATGATCGAAGCCTTTGAATTCCGGCGGGCCGTCGGCTTTGGGAATTGCGGGCTGGTTCATTGGCGTTAGCCTTTGCTTTTTTCCCATTTTTCGATGCGGTCGCGACCGTGGCCTCCGTCCCGCCAGGATTGTTCGTTGTCTTCCAGGTCGTAGACGTAACTGTAGCCACCGTCCAGATTTTCAAGAATTTCCCACCAATTG
>JABMOP010000256.1 GCA_013204125.1 Rhodospirillales bacterium
AACGTGCCCGGCGTCGCGCCGGTGGCCAGTTTTTTGACATAGCCTTCGCCCTGGTCCGATTTGACGACGCAATCTTTATTGAGGGTGAATTCGATATCGGCTCTGGTGGTTTGGTGATCGCGCAATGGCCCCGCCGACCCTCAAAATGCGGTAAGGAATTGTTTTTGGACTTCTACGGAACCTTCGCTAGACCTTTGTTGTTCGCTTTGCCGGCTGAATTTACGCACCGGCTGGCAGTGCGGTCTGCGGCTTATGGTTTGGCTCCGAACTACCCCACGGATCGCCATGCACGGCTCAAATCGAGCCTTTGGGGGATCGAGTTTCCAAACCCCATTGGCATGGCGGCGGGGTTTGATAAAGACTGCGAAGCGCCCGGCGGGCTTCTGTCTATGGGGTTTGGCTTTGTCGAGGCCGGCACGGTTACGCCGAAACCTCAACCCGGCAACCCCAAACCACGCTTATTCCGCTTGGCCGAAGATCACGCCATCATCAACCGCTTCGGCTTCAATAGCCACGGCCATGATCATTTCCTTAAAGGGTTGAAATCCTGGCGCCAAGCCGGCGGCACGGGTCTTATTGGCGTCAATGTCGGCCAGAATAAAGAAAGCACCGATGCCATCGCCGATTACCGTGCCGGCGTTCAAATATTTGCGCTGGTGGCCGACTATCTGGTGGTCAATATTTCTTCGCCCAACACGCCGGGCCTGCGGGATCTGCAATCGGCGGAAAAATTGCGGGCCTTGTTATCCGCCGTGATCGAAGCCCGGGATTTAGCCGCCGATCGCTGCCCGCTTCTGGTCAAGATCGCGCCGGATCTTGGCCCCGGCGAAGTCGAAAATATCGCGCAAATTTCCCTCGATCTCGCCATCGACGGTATTATTGCCACCAACACCACGATCGATCGACCGGCGCAATTGAAAAGCGCAAACGCCGGCGAAACGGGGGGCTTAAGCGGTGCGCCGCTGCTTGGCCCTTCAACCAAACTGCTCGGCGATCTCTATCTGGCGACCGGCGGCAAGATACCGCTAATCGGTGTCGGCGGCGTGTTCACTGGCCGCGATGCCTATGAAAAAATCCTCGCCGGCGCCTCGCTGGTGCAAATTTATACCTCGCTCATCTACCGTGGCCCTGGCGCCGCCCATCTGATTGTCGATGAATTGGATCGCTGCCTCGCCCAAGATGGGTATTCTTCGGTTTCCGAGGCCATCGGCGCCAAGCACAGCTAATTCGGCGCTCCGCCCCGTTGGCGGCGCTTACCCTAACTTCTTCAAATAGAATTCGATGCCGGTCTCCGATCCGTTTGGTTTGGAATCACCCGCCATTTCTGAAAGGTACATCATGTCCGAAAACAAATTTCGCGGCGGAGTTTTCCCCGTGGTTTCGACGATGCTCGGCCGCAAAGCCCAGCCCTATGGCGCCGGTAAGGTTCTGCGCGGGGTCGATTTCCCTGGCGCGAGTGTGCCGCCGCGCTTTGGCGCCAGCCGTATCATACTCCGCGCTGAAAATTTTCCAGGCTCCGATTTGGTGCAAAGAACGGCCGCTGCCGCGCCTGATTTTGCCGACCTGCAAGACAGCATTTTCTATTCCATAGACGCCGCTAGCCGCGCCGATGCGGAATTCAGCCTAGCCCTCGATCAAACGCGCGCCGGTATTGGCGACGATCCCGCTGCAATTCCAGAAGGGTTGATGGACGCCCATCTGAGTGCTCTCAACCAACGCCGCGCCGAAGCGATTGAAGGCGCCCCGAACGAAGCCGCCAAGGCGCGCGTTTCAGAATTATTCGACGGCTTGATCGCCCGCCAGATGGATAAAGCCTTGTTGGTGGAAACCGAAGCCCGCCAAGCCGCCCGGCTCGCCGGCGCCGAAGCCGCGCTCGGCCGAATCAAGGCGCGCGCCCTCTCCGATCCATCCGAATTGGAACTCCGCATCCTGGACGGCCGTGATCTCCTCGGCCAAATGATCGAAACCGGCATCTCCGGAAACAGCGCTGCCGCCCGCGCCGAGGCCTTCGAAGCCGAAACCCGCCTAGCCGTGTTGCAGGATCTTTCCGGTCGTGATCCTGCTGGCGCGCTCGACCATTTAGACGGCGGCGCGTTTAATATTCTGTTCGAAGATGAAAGCCAGAAAACTCATATCCGGGACGGCCTCATCGACTGGGCGGCGAAACAAAGCGTTGAAGGCGAAAGGGCCGCCGAAACTGAACGCCGCGCCCGCCAGACCCAAACAGCTAAAAACATCGCCCAAGGCTTGGCCGACGGCTCGGCCGATCATGTGCACATTGATCTGGCATTGGCGACCGGCGCCATCGACCAAGCCGCCGCCGAAGACTTAAACAACCACCACATTAAAACTCAAATCCGCGCCGCTCAATTGAGCGCGCTCGATCAATTGGTCAAAGGCGCCGGCGATAGCCAAATTTCCAGTGGCGACAGCCAAATCCCAGTTGACGTCATCCCCGCCCAAATCGTTGACCTCTGGTGGACCCAAACCGCCGCGCGAAATTCCGCCGCCGCCTTGCAAAACCTTCCCGCTCTCATCGGCCAAACCGGAATTGTGCCAAATCCTTTGATCGATTCTATCCGCGCCGTGATCCTCGGCATTGAAGCGGAAGATAAGGTTGCCGCCGGCAATCAATTGCGCGCCCTAGCGCAAATCTCCCCCGGCATCGCCGATCATGTTCTTCGCGCCTTGCCGCCGAAGGAGGCCTTGGCTGTACGGGCGCTGGCGGAATTTTCCCATTTGCCGATGCCGGCCGAACAAATCCTCTCCCTCGCCGAGACGCAAGCGACTAAGCGCCAAGCGGCGTACGACGCGCGCAGGCAAGCCGGGTAAAGGGCAGACCGGGCGATGAAGGAACAGTTCCTTAAATCATCGCTCCTCAAACGCGCCCCCGCCATGGGCCGCGGCGGTGATACGGAGCTTGGTCATTTAACCCTGGCGATCATATCCTCCCCCTCGCCGAAGCCGGCGATCGAAATTAGGGTTGGAATTGTTCCCGGAGAATGCGCTCTTCTAGATTGTGTTCGGGGTCGAACAGGAGGGTCGGGCGCACTTCATCGGTTTCGCGGACTTCAACCCGGGTGACGTTGCGGATTTCGGTGAAATCGGCGACCGCGCTGACCGGGCGAAGTTCGGGGTCCAGGACTTCGAAGGCAACGATTGTGGATTGCGGCAATAAGGCGCCGCGCCAGCGCCGGGGCCTGAACGCGCTGATCGGGGTGAGGGCCAAAAGCCCGGCGCCAAGCGGCAAGATCGGGCCATAGGCCGATAGATTATAGGCGGTGCTGCCGGCCGCCGTTGAAACCAGCACACCATCGCAGATCAATTCGTCCAGGCGCACCACGTTGTCCACGGTGATCCTGATTTTTGCGGCGAGGCGCAGTTCGCGCAGAAGCGATACTTCATTGATGGCAAGCGCCGAATGGTCTTTGCCGTTGGCATCGGTCGCATTCATGGCCAGCGGGTGGAGGTCGATCGGTTCCGCCCGTTGGAGCCGTTCAACCAGCCCGTCTTCTTGAAACTCGTTCATGAGAAAGCCGATGGTGCCGAGGTTCATTCCGAATATTGGAGTACCGCGGCCCATATATTGGTGCAGTGTCGCCAACATAAAACCATCGCCGCCGAGGGCGACAATAATATCCGCTTCGTCTGCCGAAACGTTATCGTATTTGGATTTTAACTTCTCGATGCTTTTGACTGCGGCGTCATGAACGTCGGCAACGAGCGCGATTTTTTTGAATTCCATGGCTCCAGGCTCTTAAATTTTCGGCGCGCTAATGGGGTGCTGGCCGATTGGCTGCGTTCAGCCGCCGGTAACGCTCATATGACGTGAAACGGCGGGCGCCGCGTTTAGCCGGTCGATTGCAAAATCATGCCCTTTGGGTTTGTTTCCGATGGCGCGGTCAATCGCGTCATTGAGCAATTGATTGTTTTCGGATTGGCGGAGCGGTCCACGCAAATCGGCGCAATCGTCCTGGCCAAGGCACATATAGAGCCGACCGGTGCAGGTCAGGCGCACCCGATTGCAACTTTCGCAGAAATTATGGGTGAGCGGCGTGATGAAACCAATGCGCTTGCCGGTTTCGCGCACCACCGCATAGGCGGCGGGGCCGCCGGTTTGATAATCGGTGTCGTCCAGGGTCCAGCTTTTCTCAATCCGATCTCGGGCAACCGACAACGGCAAATATTGATTCAGGCGATCTTCGCTGATTTCGCCCATTGGCATGGTTTCGATCAAGGTCAGGTCATAATCTTCATCGCCGCACCATTGGATGACGCGATCAAATTCATCGTCGTTGAAACCTTTCAACGCGACGGTGTTTATTTTCACTTCCAAACCCGCCCGTTTCGCGGCGGACAATCCCCCCAAAACATCTTCCAAATGGCCCCAGCGGGTCGCATCTTCGAATTTTGCCGGGTCGAGCGAATCCAAGGACACATTGATGCGCTTGATGCCGTATTCGGCCAACTGAGCCGCGTATTTTTCGAGCTGGCTGCCATTGGTGGTCAGGGTCAGCTCTTTCAGCGCGCCGGTTTTTAAATGCCGGCTCAAATTTTCGATGAACGTCATGATGCCGCGCCGGACCAAAGGCTCGCCGCCGGTCAGGCGAATTTTATCGACGCCGCGTTTGACGAAAGCCGAGCAGACGCGGTCCAGCTCTTCTAAGCTGAGGAGATCGCTTTTCGGCAAAAACGTCATGTTTTCCGCCATGCAGTAAACACAGCGGTAGTTACAGCGGTCGGTCACCGATACACGGAGATAGCTGACGCGTCGTCCGAAAGGGTCTATCAGGTCGCTCATGGCTCCAAACGGCGGCTTTCCCGCCGGAAGAGTTAATGCAGAAGGCAGGGAAACGTAATGCGCCCAGCGCCATTTGTCACGGCCAATCGGCGGGCTGCGCTTTTTGCAGCCGGTAAAACTCTTAAAATTACTAGGCTTATTAAGCGGCCCCGGTCATTCCGATGTTGTGCTCAGGGCGCTTGCGGGTAAGCAACGATCGAAGCGATTTCGACAAATTGCCGCTTTCTTCGCGGGCCATACCATAGAGCAAGCCGGCGCGCTTTTTATCGGCGCAAATCTCGGCTTCTTCCACAAGACGGCGGATAAATGCACATTGCCTGGTGGCGGAATATAATTCGTTATTGGCGGACATGATCCGATTTCCTATTTCATGAACCGAAGGGCCAAACCTATATCTCTATTTATTACCGAAAGTTTAAGATCGGAGTTTCGCCACGTTTCCGCCAAAGCTCCAATATGCCAAGCATGTCCAAGGCCGCCAAATTTAGGTATGCTAGGGACTGGAGGCGAATAATGGCTCTGTTAAAAGAATTCACCATAACCCCAGATCCCGAAGACCCACGGCTGGTCGAACGGGTCACGGGTATCGATCAGAAGGGCAATTCCGTAACGGCGTCGGTCACCGTCGAGCGGCCTTTGACGCTTTATCTCAATTCGCGCGAAATTGTTACGATGATGACCATTTGCGATTACCCGGAATATTTGGCAGTCGGTTATCTGGCCAACCAAAATATGCTGCTGGACGGGGACGTGATTACCGGCGTCGATTATGAAGAAGACGTGGAAACCGTTGTCGTCCGCACGGCAGAAGTATCTGATTTCGAAGATAAATTGAAGAAAAAGACGCTGACTTCCGGTTGCGCCATGGGCACCGTCTTCGGCGATATGATGGAAAAATTTGACGGTGCGTTTCTGCCCGAAGATGCCCGTATTGCCACCAGCCAGCTTTATACCCTGGTCAAAAAAATCAACACGGCGCCAAGTCTCTATCTCGAAGCCGGCGCCATACACGGCTGCGTCCTCGCCAAGGGTGATCAACCGCTGATTTATATGGAAGATGTGGGCCGCCATAACGCTGTCGATAAAATTGCCGGTTACATGCATATGAACGGTGTCACCGGCGAAGATAAAATATTCTACACCACCGGCCGCCTCACCAGCGAAATGGTGATCAAGACCGTGCAGATGGGCATTCCCATATTGGTGTCCAGATCCGGCTTTACCGCCTGGGGCGTTGAACTTGCGCGCAAAGCTAATTTAACGCTGATTGGACGGGCCCGCGGTCAGAGATTTTTCGCCCTTGCCGGCGAACAGCGGATTATCTTCGATGCAGATTTGGGCGACGAAGGGGCATGACGGAAACACTTGGCGTCATTTTGGCAGGCGGATTGGCGCGCCGCATGGGCGGCGGCGATAAATGTTTTCGCCCGCTTGCCGGCCGGGTGGTCTTGGATTGGATCGTCGAGCGCGCGGGGGCGCAATGTAGCCCCTTGATTATCAACGCCAATGGCGATGCGGCGCGCTTTGATAAATATGGACTTGCCGTCATTGCCGACGAAGTTGAAGGGTTCGCCGGGCCCTTGGCCGGAATATTGGCGGCGATGGATTGGTGCCGGCTTAATCATCCGGATATTACCTGGATCGCCAGTTTCCCCGCCGACGCCCCGTTTATCCCGATGGATTTTGTATCCAGGTGCAGGGAGGCTGCTGGCGCAAGGAGCGCGGAGCTCGTTACCGCTAAATCTGGCGGGCGCACTCATCCGGTGTGCGGGCTTTGGAATGTCACACTGGCCGACGATTTGCGGCGTGCCTTAATCGATGAAGATATCCGGAAAATTGATCTGTGGACGGCGCGTTATAATTTGGCCGAAGTTGCGTTTGAGATCGATCCGTTCGATCCGTTCTATAATATAAACCAGGCCGAAGATCTGGCAGAAGCCGAAGAAATCGCTAAACGCTTGGTTTGAATTTTAAGGTAACGTATCTGCCGCAAGTCTTTAAGGCTGCAACCGCGCCGCCTTCGGCGACCACTTTGCGGGCGCGCACCGCATTGTGAACAACCATTCCCGCCAAGCTCTCGATGCCGAGCTTTTCTAATCCCGGCGCCAATGGCGTTCCCGGTCCGACCAGTGCCTTTCGCGCTTTCCCCGCCAATTCAATAATGCCCGCCGCAGTGCCATTGGCCAACGTTGCCGCAGTTATTATGACCGCCGGACAATCGGACAAAATTTCCCCCATATCTTTTTCTGCGTATTCGCCTTCGCGCGGTTCCCGCTCGAAGACACAATAATTTTTAAGGTGCTTCTCAAGGCGAGGAAAGCGCCCGATGACGGCGATGCGGCCTTCGATATCGGCAAACGCGTCGAGCCCATTTAGATCAGGCCCTCTCAAATCATAATGATTGTAGTGGGCGTTGATCGCCGCCATGCCGATGGATATTTCCATCGGGTTTTCGGATCGCACCAGTTCGGCCAATTGTTTTAAGTTCTGGCTGGTCAATTGCCCGGCATCGGCAATGGGCTGGCATCCGGGGGCATCGCGCCGCGGCGTTTGCGCTAACCCGCATCCTTTTGAGCTTTGCACCAAGGTCCAATTGACGCCGAGAATGACGCTTTCCACCGTGTCGTTCGTGACCTCAGCCAACAAGGTTTCATATATTCGTGCCATAGGCCCCTCAGCGCTTGTTAGAATAAGAATAGACCTGTCAGGCCTTTTCAATGCGGGCTGCGGCAAATTTCAACTCCGGTATTTTGGCGTAGGGGTCCAGTGCCGGGTTGGTGAGTATATTGGCCGGCGCCTCGGCATAGCAGAAGGGAACGAACACCAATCCTTCCGGGACGCTCGGCTCCCGCCTAGCCGACAGCGTGATCGCCCCGCGCCTGGTGCTGACTGTAACGTCATCGCCTGGGGCCAAGTTCATGCGGTCCATATCTTCAGGTGAGACATGGACGGCGGCTTCCGGCTCGATCGCGTTCAATTTCTGGGCGCGGCGTGTCATGGCGCCGGTGTGCCAATGTTCAAGGAGCCGGCCGGTGGTTAATATCATTGGGAATTTATCGTCCGGTATTTCATCGGGGGGGAGAACATCCGCGGGTATCAACCGCCCGAGGCCACTTGGCGTTGGAAAGCCATCGCTGAATAAAACTTCGTGGCCCGGCTGGTCGTCTGCATCACAAGGGTAGGTAACTGCTTCTTCCCGCTCCAGCCGATCCCAGGAAATATGGCGCATCGACGGCATGCATTCCTGCATTTCCGCATGCACATCTTTGGGGCCGTTATAGTTCCAGTCGAGCCCGAGGCGGCGCGCGATTTCCTGTATAATCCATAAATCTTGGCGTGCTTCGCCGGGTAGTTCCAGCGCCCGGTGGCCCATTTGTACGCGACGGTCCGTATTCGTGACGGTACCGTCTTTTTCGGGCCAAGCAGATGCGGGTAGGATGACGTCAGCGAAATTTGCCGTTTCGGTCAGAAAAATATCTTGGACCACGAGATGTTCGAGCTTGGCCAGCGCTTGGCGCGTATGGCGGGTATCAGGATCCGACATGGCCGGGTTCTCACCCATGATGTACATCCCTTCAATCCCTCCATCCAAAATCGATTTCACGATTTCCACCACGGTCAGGCCCGCCTCAGGGTCCAATTCCGTTCCCCAGAAGTCTTCGTAAAATTTCCTAACCTCTTCATCGTTCACCAGTTTGTAGTCTGGATACATCATCGGTATCAGACCTGCATCCGATGCGCCTTGCACGTTGTTCTGGCCGCGCAAGGGGTGCAAACCGGCGCCGGGTCGCCCCATATGCCCGCAGATCAAGGCAAGCGCGATCAGGCAGCGGGCATTATCGGTGCCGTGCGTGTGCTGGGCTATTCCCATCCCCCAAAAGATCATGGCTGCTCTGGCATTGGCGATTTTACGGGCCACCGCGCGCAATTCATCCGCTTCGATGCCGCATAGAGGTGCCATGCGTTCCGGCGTGAACTGTTTTACATGTGCAGACAATTCCTCGAAGCCTTCGGTATGGGCATCCACATATTGCCGGTCATAAAGCTCTTCTTCGATAACCACGTTCAAAATTGCATTTAGCAAGGCGACGTCGCTTCCGGATTTGAACTGCAGAAAATGGGATGCATAGGTCTGCAGCGCATTTCTTCGGGGATCGATGACGATCAATTCGGCGCCGTCATCTACTGCGTTTTTGATGAATGTGGCGGCAACTGGGTGATTGTTGGTCGGGTTCGCCCCGATCACCACGATGACGTCGGAATCAAGGCAGCTAATGAAGGGCGCTGTCACTGCGCTTGATCCGATACCCTCCAATAGCGCCGCCACCGACGAGGCGTGGCACAGGCGCGTGCAATGATCCACGTTATTAGTATGGAACCCGGCGCGGATCAGTTTTTGAAATAAATAGGCTTCTTCGTTGGAGCCTTTGGCAGAACCAAAAGCAGCCAGCCCTTTTGGTCCTTTGGTTTCTATAATTTTGCGAAACCCATCGGCGGCCGCATCCAACGCTTCGTCCCATGTGGCGATGCGGAATTGATCGAACGGCTGAGCCGGATCGACGGTGATTTCTTCCGTTTTTTTTGCGTCCTCTTTTCGGATCAAAGGCACCGTCATGCGGTGATCGTGGCTCGCGTAATCCATTCCAAAGCGGCCTTTGACGCAAAGGCGGCCGTGGTTGGCCGGCCCATCGCGCCCTTCCACCCGGATAATTCTATTTTCCTTCACATGGAAGGTAACCTGACAGCCAACACCGCAATAGGGACAGACGCTGTCTACTTTCTTATCCGCCTTACCCTCCGCCGCCGTCAGTGCTCCCATGCCGGAAGGTTTTAAGGCGCCCGTCGGGCAGACTTGAACACATTCACCGCAGGCGACACAGGTGCTGGCGCCCATGGGGTCGGCCATATCGAAAACGATTGCGCTATGGGCGCCCCTTGATGCCATGCCGATAACGTCATTTCCCTGAATATCACGGCAAGCCTGAACGCATAATTTACAATGGATACATTTGTTCAAGTCCACATCGATGGCGGAGTGACTTGTATCTGCCTCTATATTTCGGCTTTTCGGAAACCGGCTGTCCTGGATCGACATTTGATCGAGCCAATTTTTGAATTCGCCTTCGGGCTCGGATTGATCCGCCAGCAGCAATTCAAACACGGCGGCGCGTGTTTTTTTCGCCCGCTCCGAATTGGAATTTACCTGCATACCATCTTCGGGCCGCCGGATGCACGATGGCGCAAGGGTGCGTTCGCCGTCGATCTCAACCAGACATGCCCGGCAGTTTCCATCACCCCGGTAATCGGTAGCGTTGCGGTAGCATAGATGGGGGATTTCGATGCCCAGCCGGTCGGCGGTCTGCCAGATGGTTTCGCCGGCCTCTGCAGTCACTTCACTTCCATTCAGCACAAAGTTAATTTTGTCGCTCATTTAGAAGCATCCTCAAAAAATTGAATTGCCGAGGTTACCGGATTTGGCGCAGCTTGGCCGAGCCCACAAATCGAAGCATCGCGCATGGTTTCCGCCAATTCGATCATCAGCGCATAATCCCATTTGTCTTCCGCCATCAAACTCAACATCTTTTCGCATCCGATGCGGCAGGGCGTACATTGCCCACAACTTTCATCTTCAAAAAACCGCACCAAATTTTTGGCGACGGCACGGACATCATCGTTTTCTGAGAAGACTACGACCGCGCCTGACCCGACAAAACACCCGTACTCATCCAACTCGCCGAATTCCAACGGTAAATCTGCCATATCTGCCGGCAGTATGCCGCCCGATGCGCCACCTGGGAGATAGGCGGCGAAAATTTCCCCTTCCGCCATACCGCCGCAATGTTCGTCGATAAGCTGGCGCGCGGTCGTCCCGGCCGGCGCTAAAACAACGCCGGGATTTTTAACGCGCCCGGATACGGAATAGTATCTCGGCCTGCCCTGGTTTTTATACCAATCCCCGCCGCGCTTCATTATTTCTGCAACCCAAAAGAGGGTCTCCACATTGTTTATCAATGTCGGGCGGCCAAATAGGCCGTTTATAGCGGGGTAGGGTGGCCGATTTCGTGGCAAACCTCTTTTCCCCTCCAAACTCTCAAGGAGCGCCGTTTCTTCGCCGCAGATATAGGCCCCGGCGCCGCGTCTTAGATGAATGGCGGGCGAGAGAATGTCGCTTTCTTCCAACGCAGCAATTTCCCGGCTCAGTATTTCCGCTATTTCGGGATACTCATCGCGTAGGTATATATATATGTCATCCGCTTCGATCACCGCAGCCGCGATCAGCGCACCTTCCAACATGCGGTGAGGCTCTGTTGCGAGGCAATGGCGATCCTTGAAGGTACCTGGTTCTCCTTCGTCCGCGTTAACCACCAGCAAGCGAGGCTTCGCGCTTCCTTCCAGGAAACGCCACTTTCGGGCCACCGGAAATCCGGCTCCCCCCATTCCCCTCAATTCCGACAATTCAAGTTGCGCAAGAACATCGTCTTTGGACAAAGTTCCTGCCTTGAGATTTTTCAGTGATTCATATCCGTCCTCGGCAATATAAGCTTCGATCGATTGATAATCCGGAATTTCCACGGAAAACATTTCGTTTTCCATGGCGCGCCCGATGTCCTTTACCGTGCAATGGCCGAGTTGGCGTTTCCTCACCGATGCGACCGGTGCTTGGTCACAGGCTCCCATACACGGGGCGCGGATCACGCGAATTGCGTCACCAAAATTCTTTTCAATCTCACTGATTAGACGGTCCGCCCCGGCTACTTCGCAGGCGATGGAATCACAAACGCGCACCGAGTAAGCTGCGGGCTCGGCATCATCTTCCTTTATAATTTCAAAGCGATGGTAAAAACTGGCTACTTCGAATACTTCCGCTTGGGACAATCTCATTTCCTGCGCGAGCGCCGCCAAGTGATTCGCCGAAAGGTACCCATATTTATCTTGAATTAAGTGAAGGTATTCGATCAATAGATCGCGGGTGCGTGGCCGCTCGCCTAAAATGGTGCTGACGTCCTTGGCAGCATTTGGCACCACTTGTCGCCCCTTAGGCAATCCTTTGGTTTTGCTTACCTTTTTATTTTCTGAGGCGGCAGTCATTGGTGTACCGAGTATATTTGAATTTGTGGTTGATCGTCATTTAGACTAGGAGACATTATTCAACTCACGCCTTTGTATCAAACATAATGCCCAAGGTATCAAACATAATGCCCAAGATTTTAGGCTACGTTATGTTAGAATCTGGTGATTGAGATTAACCAAATTCGAACTGTTATGGGATTTCAGGCTTATGGATAGCTCTCTAGATCAACGCGTGACCGAGCTTTTATGTTCAAAAATCTGCCATGACCTTGTTAGTCCGGTGGGCGCAATCAATAACGGTTTGGAACTTATCAATGATGTTAATGCTGGCATGCAGGATGAAGCGATTACCCTGGTTGGAAACAGCTCCAGGCAGGTCGCATGTCGGCTTGAGTATTTCCGGCTTGCCTTCGGAGGATGGAGCAGCGGCAATAGCGTTGAATTCGGAGTTCTTCGGCGCCTGCTGGAAAATTACTGTATCGAAAATAAGATCGATTTGAATTGGTCGCAAAAGCCAGACGATTCAGAGGACATTTCCAAACCACCCGGCAAATTGCTTTTGAATCTAGCACTCATTGCTACGGAATGTGCCCACCGCGCGGGTAGACTTGATATTGACTGCTTTCAACGAACTGATGGATGCATCGTGGGTGTGCAAATTTCAGGGGAACGGTTCACATTACATGAAGATACGCGTAGCGGATTCGATCCTATTTCGTCTGCTGACCAGCTAAGCGTTCGGAACGTTGTCGCCTATTACTGTGCGCAAATGGCAAAAGACAATGGCATGGTCTTGAAATTCTCCGATAACACCCCAAATTTTATTCAGTTTGAGATATTTGAGGGATAGAAATAGGGCCTTCTGCCGAAAATTAAATTTATTTCTTTAATTTTAGCAAAAAGGCTTCTGTTTTTGAATTCTTATCCCCATTTGTAGATTTAACGTGAGGGGCGATGGCAGCCCAATAAGCGCTGCCGCGAAATTGGAGCCTAAACGATGGATGATCTGTTAAGCGAGTTTTTAACCGAAACGGGCGAGAACCTTGCAGTTCTCGATGTTGAGTTAGTGAAGTTCGAGCAAGATTCGAGCGACAGCGCAATTCTTTCCAATATATTCCGCCTGGTTCACACGATTAAGGGAACGAGTGGCTTTCTCGGCCTGCCGCGATTAGAAAAAGTGGCGCATGCGGGCGAAGATGTTCTCGGCAAATTCCGCGATGGCGATTTAGAGGTCACACAGGATGCCGTGACGCTTGTATTGGCGACAATCGATTGTATTCGAGATTTGCTTGGCGGTCTTGAAGAGACCGGATCCGAGCCGGAAGGCGATGACAGCGAATTAATCGGCAAGCTGCGCGTAATGGCTGATGGTGAGGCCGCTCCGACCGCGGCGCCATCAGAAGAAGCCGACGCTGAAGCGCCAGTGCAAAGCGGCCCGGTATTGAATGAACAGGGATTCCCAGTTGCGGCTGAGTTGCTTGAAGAAGTGGCGGCCGCCGAAGCACCGGCGCAAACTGGCCCGGTTTTGAATGAACAAGGGTTCCCAGTTGCGGCCGAGTTGCTTGAAGAAGTAATGGCCGCCGAATCTGAGGGCGTAAAAGCCGCCTCTGCATCAGAATTAGAAGCGGAAATGGCAGCCGAACGGGCTAAAGAAAGTGGGTCCGAGCCGACGGCGCCGGTAGCAGTTCCTGCCGAAGTTAAGAAGGCCGAACCAGCCAGCGTTCCAAAAGTTGCTAAAGAGTCCACGCTCGCCCAGCAGACTATTCGGGTGAATGTCGATCTTTTAGAAAATTTAATGACGTTGGTTAGCGAGCTTGTTCTTACACGCAATGCTCTTAACCAAATGGTGCGAGGACGTGAAGACAGTGAATTCAATGTACCGTTCCAACGTCTAAGCCATATAACCTCTGATTTACAGGAAGGCGTAATGAAGACCCGCATGCAGCCGATCGGTAACGCGTGGGCCAAACTACCCCGTATTGTTCGCGATCTGGCACTCGAAGCGAAAAAGAAAATTGATCTCCGGATGACCGGCGAGGATACTGAGTTGGACCGGCAGGTTCTTGAATTAATCAAAGACCCGCTGACCCATATGGTTCGCAATTCGGCCGATCACGGTCTGGAAACTCCAGCCGAACGCTTGGAAGCAGGTAAGCCGGAAACAGGCGTTGTTCGCCTTCAAGCTTTTCACGAAGGTGGCCACATTGTCATCGAAATATCCGACGATGGACGCGGCCTGAACTTGGATCGTATCAAGCAGAAAATTTTGGAAAACGGCCTGGCGAGCGATGCTGAATTGGAAAGCATGCCTATTCAGCAAATTCACCAGTTTATTTTTCACGCCGGATTTTCGACCGCAGAAAAGGTTACCAGTGTGTCGGGGCGTGGCGTCGGAATGGATGTGGTGCGCACGAATATCGAAAAAATCGGCGGCACGATTGAATTGACATCCGAGGCAGGCAGGGGATCGACGTTTACTATCAAGATCCCATTAACCCTGGCGATTGTTTCTGCCTTGATTGTTGAATGTGGGCAGCAACGCTTTGCAATTCCGCAAATTAGTGTTTTGGAATTGGTGCGCGCATCGGCGCATTCTGATAACGCGATCGAATTGATTAATAATACGCCGGTATTACGCTTGCGTAATCGCCTGTTACCGCTGGTTCAGCTCGGAACTCTCCTGAATTTGGAAGGCGCTAAGAAATATGTGCCGGAAGATGAGATGTTCATCGTTGTGAGCCAGGTAGGTGCTTATTCCTTCGGTATTATCGTAGATCGCGTTTTTGA
>JABMOP010000257.1 GCA_013204125.1 Rhodospirillales bacterium
CACATAGCCCCGGCCGATGGGTTTTTCGTTCATCACGCCATCGGCAGGAATGACCCCGGCCATGTCGCCGCGAACGCCGTTGTTTTCTAAGCTCCGCGCCAAATATAGCAACCCGCCGCATTCGGCGTAGGCGGGCAGACCGGCTTTGATTGCGGCGCAAATTTCACGGCGGAGGCTGTGATTGGCCTCAAGCGCCTTGATATGATTTTCCGGGAAACCGCCGCCGATGAACAAGCCGTCCACGTGCGGCAGGCGCGTATCTTTCATGGTGTCGAACGCCACCAATTCCGCGCCACCGGCTTCGAAGGCGGCCAGATCATCGGGGTAGTAAAAACCAAACGCCGCGTCCTGAGCGATGGCAATACGCAGCGGCTCAAAATTAGACGGCGCTGGATCATTTGCCGATGGCTCTGCGGGTAGCGCGGCCGCCAATTCAAGCAAGCGGTCCACATCTACGCCTTCTTGGACCACATCTCGGATGCTGGATATCAGCGTTTCGGCTTCGGCGGTCTCGTTGGTCGGGATGAGCCCCAAATGACGCTCGGCAATTTCGATTTTCCGATGGCGACCGATGGCGCCCAAAACAGGGATATCGGTGTAGTTTTCCGCGGCTTGGCGAAGTTTTTCTTCGTGCCGCGCGCCGCCCACTTTGTTCAAAATCACGCCGGCAATAGGAACCGCACCGGCAAAAGATTGGTAGCCCAAAAGCAACGGCGCGATGCCGCGCGTAATGCCGTAGGTGTCGATCACCAAGACAACCGGCAGCGATAACAGCTCGGCGAGCGCGGCAGTGCAATTGCCGCCCGACGGATCAACGCCGTCGAACAAGCCTTTGCTGCCTTCGACGATGGCAATATCGGCTTGCCCCGCATGGGTGTAAAACTGATTTGTTATCTCTTCATCTGTTTGGGTGTGATAATCCAAATTGAAGCAGGGCCGCGCCGATGCCTGGGCCAGCCACATGGGATCGATATAGTCCGGACCTTTTTTAAACGGCTGCACGGCAAGGCCGCGATCCGTCAGCGTGGCGCAAAGACCGACTGTCAGCGTCGTTTTGCCCGACGATTTATTGGCTGCGGAGATCAGAAAGCCTTGGGTGTACATCAAGCGGCGAGCCCCATGCGCGCCTTATCGCGCCCATCCCATAAGGCGCGGGCGGCGGTATCGGCGGCCGCTATACTTGCGGCGCGGCCGATCAATTTAAGGGCAATGGCCAGGGTTCCAGCAACCGCGCCGTCGGCGTAATCGTCTTGTTCTTCGCCGCGCCAAATGCGAGCAAGGCGGGCGATATCCATATCTTCGTCTTCGGGTTGCACCGGATCGCCCACCAGTGTCGGCCAGATATCGATGCCGCGCACACCGCCGGCCGAAGTAAACACTTCGGTCGGTTTATTTGGGCGGCGCTCGATCTCGCCGCCATCGCCTCGGAACACGGCAACGTTTTGATAGCCCAGCAGTTCGGCGGCGATCTGATGGGTTTCTTGGAAGCCGCGATGGAAAATACCTTGTAAAACATGCGGCGCGGAAAATGGATTGAGCAGCCGGGAAACCGTATGCACCGGCGAGCGCAGCCCCAAGACCGGGCGGAGATTGATGATATCACGGAGCACCGGGCTCAAAACTTCCAACGGCAAATAGGCGAAGCCATCCCGGTCCAAGGCGCTTGCCGCATCGGCAAACGTTCCCGATACCGGCAAGCCAAGGGCTTCCATGGTATCCCGCAAATAGACGCGGCCCGCCGTATGGCCTTCGGTGCCGTGCATGATAACGCGAACGCCGTTTTGCGCCAGCACCAGCGCCGACAGCAAATACCAGGGCAATTGCCGACGTTTGCCCGCATAGGACGACCAATCCAGATCGACTTTGGGAATGGTCGGCGGCAAATCAAATTTGGCGCGCGCCGCCCGGACAAAGCCGGCAATCTCTTCCGCCGTTTCTTCCTTGAAGCGCAGCAGCATCAGAAAGGCGCCCAATTGTTCGGGTTCCACCTCGCCGGCGAGGATCATAGACATCGCGGCCTCCGCCTCTTCGATGGTGAAGGGGCGGGATTTGGTTTTACCGCGCGCCAGGATACGGACATAGGGCGCAAATGGATGTTCTTCGCTCATATTTTTGGGTCTTTTTGTTTAAGTGATTTTTGAGTTTACGCTTTATTGGGCAGAAATCTTAGCGCCCTTAGGCCGACCAAAACAATCACCGCCGCTATGGCGATGCCGCCGAGTCCTAATAGAACTTCCGGCAGGCTTGGCTGATAGCGACCGATGACGCCATCGAAAAACGAACTGGCAATCTCCATCCCCGGGAACAGGATCAGAGGAAAGGCCTGACCGCCGATGATGATGACATATAATTGGGCAAAGCCGCCAAAGATAACAAGGCTGGCGGCAAAAACCACATTGACCTTGGATGTACGCCGGCCAGGATTAAACAAGATCGCCATTGGGATCACGGCGCCGAGTAATATTTGGCCGATCCAAAAGAGGCCGGTATAAATCCCGCCGTTCAGCAAAATAAACGCTTCCACCCCATGATGTTCGGTGGCGTAGAGGGCGGCGGCGTGCTGCACGACGGCGAAATATAAAGCGGCTGCGACGAACACGCCGAGCAGCTTGGAGAACCTGTCAACCAATGCATTTTCCAACGGCTGGCCGTGAGCCTTGCCGATTGCCAAGGCCATAATCAGGAACACGGCGAGCCCGAAGGAAAACGACATGGCGATGAAAAGCGGCGCCATCACCGCCGCGTCGTAGGCTTGGCGCGCCACTAAAAACCCGAAAATAAGCCCGGTGCCGGTTGTTAAGGATAAGCGCCAGATGAAAGCGGCGATCCCGGCGGCGCCCGAATATTTATTGAACCGGCGTTCCATCATCATCCACAGATAGACGGCAATGACGGCAATAAAGCCTGTATAGAGAAAAATATTCCAGGCAAATATGGATTTGAAGTTATAGGTGGTCATGGCAACGATAAGGCGGTCCGGACGACCGAGATCCAAAACCAGAACACTAAGCCCGCCGATTAAAAGCGCGACGGCCAAAAGCGCCGAAAGCCGCCCAAACGGTTTATATTCCACCCGCCCGAATACCGATCCGATCGACGCTACGTTCAGCACCCCGGACGCGGCAACGACCAAAAAGACGGCGAAGACATGCGGCACGCCCCAAACGATTTGATTGTTCATGCCGGTAATGTGGTGGCCTTGGGTTTCCATCACCCAGGCGGCAATCAAGCCAATCAACGCAACCGCGCCGGCAATAATCAAAGCCGCGTAGTATGTCCCGCTCGAGGCGCTGAATTCAGCGTAGGTCGTTTTTTCTATCGCAGCCATATCCTAAATCCCCATATAGCGAACGCCGGGATCAAGACCGAGATCGGCCCTGATCTGTTTGGTCGCCAGCTTGGCTATTTTTAAGGAGATTTCGCTTTTTGCATCGTTCAGATCGCCGAAAATAATGGCGCCCGCTGCATCATCGCGGCAGGCTTCGACGCAGGCCGGTATTTCGCCCTTATCGATCCGGTGGACGCACATGGTGCAGCCTTCGACCGTCCCTTTGCCGCGCGGCACATCGGGATTTTGATCGGTCAGCGTCTCGTGGACGAAAGAGCGCGCTTTGTAAGGGCACGCCATGACGCAATAGCGGCAACCGATACAGGTGTGTTTGTCCACTAAGACGATGCCATCGACGCGCTTAAACGAAGCGCCGGTCGGGCATACATCGACGCAAGGCGGTTCCGCACAATGCTGGCACATGACCGGGAATTCAGCCGCGAAGCCGGTTTTCTTATGCTCGATCTTTACCTTTCTGATCCATTGAGGATCGGTATCCGGGCGGCCGGTATTACCAATACCGTTTTCCTTGAAACACGCGGTGACGCAAGTATCGCAACCGCTTTCGCATTTTCTGGTATCGACCAGGAGCCCGTAGCGGATTTTATTTGAAGCCGCTTCGCCGGGCGACCGCGCCTGCGCGCCGCCATAAAGGAATATTCCGGGCGCGATGGCGATGCCGGCGGCGGCGGCAAGCCCGCCCAATAATCCGCGGCGGCCCTTGTCGGGCGCTGATGTGCAATTATTTCCGCCGCAGCTCATTTTTTGAGATCCTTTAAGATTGCCAGCTCTTTCAAAATATCAGCGAAATCCTTATTCGGCCGCGACGCGTGACAAGAAAAACAGTCAATCGTGACGGCAGCAAAATCATGACAGGCGCGGCAAAAATGTTTGGGGTCTTCGACCGAAATAGCGCGCTTACCGGGGCCAGGGACCGCGTGGCAGGAAATGCATGTCTTTAAACTATCGGTCTTCGTGCGGATGCCTTGGCGCATGGTTTGGTCGCGCTTATGCACCATCAGTTTCATATGCCGGGTGCGCATACGTTCGCTATGGCCCGGTTCCGCATCCCCCAAGGCCTTTGGGACAACCGGCATGGGGACCCGGCCGGCCTTGGTTTCCGCCGCCGGTGCCACGGTAGGCGAGGCCGTTAAGGCGAATAAACCAGCCGCCAGCGCCAGGAGGATCAGAAGTGAGCGCGCCATGCCGATGCCTACTCCCCAAGGCCCATTTTGATATAGCCGGTCGGGCATACATCGGCGCAGATCTGACAGCCGATGCATTTGGTGTAGTCCGTATCAACATACCGGCCGAGGGCTGATTTATCTTTATCGACACGGAACACCGCGTCTTGCGGGCAAAAAATGACGCAGTTGTCACATTCGAAACACATGCCGCAACTCATACAGCGGGCAGCTTCGGCGGTTACCTGTTCTTCGCTCAATCCTTCAATGCGCTCGTCGAAGTGGCCCAGAACTTCGGCTTCGGAAATATGAATTTCTTGGCGACGGTTGCGTTCTTCATAAGGGAAATGACCGAGGAATAATTCATCGTGCGGAATAATTTGCGTCGCCGAGCGGTCTTCATAATTATGAATCGCAAATGCCGATGACGCTGTGCCGCGCGTCGGCGTGTGATTGAATTCGGCTGGCGCCAATTGCCGCTGGTTCAACTCGTTAATCAGGCTGAAATGGTGGACGTCAACTTTCGGCCGGTTGCTTAAAGAAGCGCCGGAAAGATGATTATTGATGCCTTGGACGGCGATGCGCGCTTGGCCGATGGCGGTGGTCAGCAGATGCGGGCGAATAATATCGCCACCGGCGAAATGATTTTTATGGTCCTCGACACGGAAAAACTCATCGGTGCCGATGAAGCCTTTACCGTTGTCCATTTCTTCGATACCGGCAAGATTACCCATCTGGCCAATCGCCGAGACGATTAAATCGCATTCAATTTCAAACTCGGTGCCGTCGATGGCGACCGGAGCGTTGCCTTCCATATTGCATTCGCACATGCGGATGGCGATGGCGCGGCCACGATCATCTTTTATGACTTCTATGGGCATCACGCCGCCGCGCAAATCCACCCCTTCGCGCATGGCGTCTTCGCGTTCCCGTTCGGCTGCCGTCATGCCTTCGATGGGGAACAACGAAGTCAGAACAGCGCTAACCCCTTCGCGCCGGATCGATCCGGCCACATCATGGGCGGTATGGCCGAGGACCACGCTTTCCGGGCGGTCCTTATCGTGGCTGTGTTCGATATGGCCGAGACGGCGGGCAACCGAGGCCACGTCAACCGAGGTATCGCCGCCGCCGACAACGACAATCTTTTTGGCGGCAAATTTTAGCCGGCCCTGGTTAAAGGCTTCCAGAAAATCAACGCCGGTAATGCAGTTTTCCGCATCGCCGCCGGGAACCGGCAGCGGGCGTCCGGTTTGCGCGCCAATCGCCCAGAAAATGGCATCGAACTCTTTTTCCAATTCTTTGATGGAAATATCGCGGCCGACGCGAACGCCGAGCCGGGCTTCGACACCGATATCCAAAATACGCTGAATTTCGGCGTCGATCATGTCCCGCGGCGTTCGGTAGCCGGGGATGCCATAGCGCATCATGCCGCCCAGCTTTTCTTGGGATTCAAACACGGTCACGGCGTGACCTTTACGGCGCAGCAAATAGGCGGCGGCCATTCCGGCCGGCCCGCCGCCAATTATGGCAACCGATTTTCCGGTCTCCGCGGCGGCGCCCGGCAAAGCAAGTTTCTGTTCAATCGCCCAATCGCCGACATATTGTTCGACCGCGTTGATGCCGACGAAATCATCGACCTCGTTCCGGTTACAGCCATCTTCGCAGGGCGCCGGGCAAACCCGGCCCATGGTCGCCGGGAACGGGTTGGCTTCGGCCATCGAAAGAAAGGCATATTCCTGCCACGCCATGCCTTCGACCGGCGGCTTGTCGATGCCGCGCGCGATGTTGAGCCAGCCACGGATATCATGCCCGGATGGGCAACTGCCTTGGCACGGCGGCGTGCGGTGCACATAGGTTGGGCATTGGTGGGAATGATCGGCGGAAAGGATTTTGTCGGTCCAGGATTCAAACTTCGTCACACCGGCTTCATAGCGGCGGTAGTTGTTTTTTCCTTTTTTCTCAATCTCATTCATAACTGGTTTCATTGCCTTTTTTTATTGATCGTAAAAGCGCACGGCGGTTATCTACCGAGGTCCATTTGCGCCCGGCCGTTATCCGCCGAGGCCCATTTGAATGTATCCGGAGGGACAGACATCGGCGCAGATATGACAGCCGATGCATTTGCTGTAGATGGTATCGACGTAACGTCCGGTGGTGGAACTGTCTTTGCCGACCTTAACGACGGCGTCCTGCGGGCAATAGATGATGCAGTTGTCGCATTCAAAACACATGCCGCAACTCATGCAGCGGCCGGCTTCCGCGACCGCTGTCGCACCGTCCAGACCGACAATACGTTCATCGAAATGGCCGAGCACATTGTCTTTGGTTATGTCCTGTTCGGTGCGCTTGGCACGGGGCACATAGGACCAATGGCCGAGAAACAATCCATCGGCGGGCACGATTTCCGCATGGGCGCGGTCTTCATAATTATGAACGGCGAAATTTTCTTCAGATGTCATCGGCGCCGGCATGTGGTCGTAATTTTCCGGCGCCAAGCCCGATTCCCGCAGCTTGCCCAAGAGGTTGAAGTGATGAACATCGACCTTGGGCCGACGGCCAGGCGAATCGCCCCTTAGATTTTGATCGATGCTTTCCGATGCGATGAAAGCATGGCCGATCGCCGTGGTCAGCAAATGCGGTTTCACAACATCGCCGCCGACGAAATATTTTTCCGTTTCGGGAATGCGGTAAAAATCATCGGCATCGCAAAGACC
>JABMOP010000258.1 GCA_013204125.1 Rhodospirillales bacterium
GGGCTATCCCGTAACCATTAGCTGTCCGGGTATGCCATGAGACGTGTGGTCATCACCGGTATCGGTCTCGTAACTCCGTTAGCGTGCGGGGCGGATGCCAGCTGGCAGAGATTGATCGAAGGCGAATCGGGTATCGGTTCCATCGAAGGAATTGATGTATCTGATATTCCTTCGAAAATCGCAGGCCAGGTTCCTCGCGTAGGCAATCATGCCTTCGATCCCGATGCATGGACGCCGCCTAAAGAGCAGCGGCGCATGGACACCTTTATCCAGTATGGTCTTGCCGCGGCTGAAATGGCCGTGAACGATGCCGGCTGGACGCCCGATGATGAAGAAAGCCTGGAACGAACCGGCGTCCTGATCGGCGCCGGCATCGGCGGTTTGCCGGAGATTGAAAAAAGCGCCCTGGTCGTGAACAACGAAGGCGTCCGCCGGCTAAGTCCCTTTTTTATTCCAGCAAGCCTGATTAATTTGGTGTCGGGTCAGGTCGCGATCCGGCACGGCTTTAAAGGCCCCAATCACGCGGTGGTGACGGCGTGTTCGTCGGGCGCCCATGCCATTGGCGATGCCGCGCGCATCATCATATTCGAAGATGCGGATGTCATGGTTGCGGGTGGCGCAGAAGCGGCGATTTGCCGGTTGGGTGTTGCTGGCTTTGCCCAGGCGCGGGCGCTGTCCACGGGTTTCAACGATACGCCGGAAAAAGCGTCGCGCCCTTGGGATAAGGACCGCGATGGTTTTGTTATCGGCGAAGGCGCGGGTATGGTCGTTCTTGAAGATTTGGAACATGCGCGCGGCCGCGGCGCTAAGATTTACGGCGAAATTATCGGTTACGGAATGTCGGGGGATGCCAGCCATATCACGGCGCCGGCTGCCGACGGTAATGGTGCATTCCGGGCTATGCGGGCGGCGCTCAAACGGGCTGAAATGAATCCCGAGGATATCTATTATATCAACGCGCATGGAACATCGACCCAGCTGGGCGATATTATCGAACTGAACGCGGTCAAGCGGCTGTTTGGTAGCGCGGCAGATACGGTTGCCATGTCGTCCACGAAATCGTCCATCGGGCACCTTCTGGGTGCCGCCGGGGCGGTTGAAGCAATATTCTCCACCTTGGCTATTAATAACAACATTGTACCGCCGACGCTTAATCTCGATAATCCGTCCGAAGGCTGTGATATGAATTTGGTCGCCCGTCAGGCGCAGGATCGGAAAGTGAAAACGATCTTATCCAATTCGTTCGGGTTTGGCGGAACCAATGCGTCACTTGTCATAACCGAGATGAATTAGGCGGAAATGTCCCGGCTTATCCGCTGGATTTCCATATTGGCCGTTTTCATAGCGGCGGTTCTGTTCGCCGGCGGTTTTATTCTCTATGCAAAATTTATGGAAGCCGGCCCCTTGGCCGCCGACACCAATTTGGTCATACCAAATGGTATTGGCGTCGATGGCATATCCAAATTGCTGCAAGCCAAGCGAATAGTTGAATATCCTATTCTATTCCGGCTGGGGGCGCGCTTAGTCGAGCCCGAAATCCCGCTAAGGGCCGGTGAATTCGCAATCCCGAAAAAATCCAGCGCAAAAGACGTGCTAAGTATTTTGCGCTACGCCAAAACGGTTGTCCGCCGTTTGACCATTGCCGAGGGCTTATCAGCCCAGGAAGTCTTGGTTCGGGTGCTGGCGGCAGAGGGTTTGCAAGGCACCTTATCGAGGCCCTTAGGCGACGGCGAAGCCTTGCCTGAAACCTACCATTATTCCTATGGAGACAGCCGCGACGAAATCGTCGACCGTATGCGCCAGGCGATGCAGCAGATTATTTCTCAATCTTGGGCGCGCCGCCGGTCGGACCTGCCTTTGGCAACGCCGATGGAAGCGCTGATCCTGGCTTCGATCGTTGAAAAAGAAACAGGGCGCGCCGAAGAACGCGGACGTGTCGCCGGGGTCTTCATCAACCGTTTGAAGAAAGGCATGCGCCTACAATCTGATCCGACCGTCGTTTATGCCATGACCGGCGGTGCGCGGACGCTGGACCGGTCCTTGACCCGCGCCGATTTAAAATTTGCGTCGCCCTTTAACACTTACCTCTATAAAGGTCTGCCGCCTGGTCCCATTTCCAATCCCGGCGCCGCTGCTATCGAAGCGACCTTAAATCCAATGCCAACGGACGAATTGTATTTTGTGGCCGATGGAAAGGGGGGCCATGCCTTTGCTGCGACGCTGCGCCAGCATAACCGAAATGTGGCGCGCTGGCGGCGCCTTAAAAAAGAATCCGGCGCAGCCCCAGCGCCCTAATTTTCAGGCAGTTTTTCTTTGGTCGGCAAGCGCGAAAACAGGTGTTGCGTCCAACGATCCGGCAATGCGTCCAGCAGCCATACCATAAAATAAAGAGGCAGCGGAAACGCGATGCGTGGCCTGTTCCGGGCAAGGCCGCGCTTGATAATCTGCGCCGCCTTTTCGGCCTTCATCAACATCGGCATGGGGAATTGATTGGCATCGGTAATGCGGCTTTCGACAAAGCCCGGACAAATGACGGATACGCCCACATTAAAGCGCGCAAGACGGCCGCGGAGGCTTTCGCCGTAGGATTTGCTCCACGCTTTGCCGGCGCTGCTCTAATGGCCGCTCTCGTTTATCATCGCCGAACCGGCAA